>CAZJJH010000009.1:0-7033 GCA_964546265.1 uncultured Candidatus Cloacimonadota bacterium | reverse complement strand
CAGTAACTGGATGACTACCACCAAAAATCTTAGCCTGATGTATTTGTTCTGGTTGGGTATCTTTGCCGTGGGCATGGTTCTGGTATTCTTTGGCACTAAGCTCTTGATGTATTTCCTCTCCGCTTTGGGTATCCGTGGTCTCTCTGCAGGAGGTCTGGGCAGCAGCTACAACTACGGCGGCTATGGCAGCTATTCCAATTATGCCCGCTATTCATCCCGCTACGGTTATGGCGGCGGCAGCAGTAAACGCAAGGTCAAAAGAATTTATAAAGACAAAAACACTCCCTCTTCTGAAGAAGAAGAAAAGAAACAGTAAAGCATTTCAGAAATTGCTAAGGAGATTATTATGGAACTGCTAGCCTGGCACATTTGGATGATCTTGGGAATCCTGTTCATCATCATTGAGATCTTTGATCCAGCATTCTTTTTTGTGTCCCTGGGCATCGGAGCCATAGTAACCGGTCTTTTGGCTCTTCTTCCCATTATTCAAAGCAATATCCTTCTGCAAATCTTTCTATTTGCTATTCTCAGCTTCATTGCCTTTTTGTATATGCGTAAGCTTGGCAAAAAAGTACTTGCCCATCCCGGTGAGGAAACTAACGTGTTCGCTTTGAAAGGGAAAACTGCTTCTGTAATCTCCGCTATCGCGCCTGAAGGCAAGGGCTATGTAAAAGTGGGCGGAGAAGAATGGGTAGCAATTTCTGAGAATAACACATCCATAGAAGAAAATGCAAAAGTAATAGTTATAGGAATAGACGGCAATAAACTGATCGTCAAGAAAACTGATTAAATCCAGATATCCCTTCCCGGCGGTAAATCCGGGGAGGGATATTTTTTAAACACGGGATGGAGATATTTATGAAACGTAAGCTTGCCATTTTAATTACGATTGTTTTAGCCATTTTTTGCCTGATCTCATGCAGCCCCAAAGAAAAACCCGTTTTGCGCATCGGCATGAATGTGGAATTTCCCCCTTTTGCCTCTGTAGTGGATAGCGCATATGTGGGGGTGGACGTGGATATCGCCGACAAAATCGCAGAGAAACTGGAGCTGCCCTATGAGATTATAAACCTGGAGTTTGATTCTCTGATTCACGCTCTTATCTCCGAAAAGATAGATATCATTATCTCTGCTATGTCTATTACTGAAGAGCGCTCCCGCCAAGTGGAATTCAGCCGCCCCTATTATCTTGCCCATCAGGTTCTTATCGCCGCCGAATCCAGCCCTCCGATGCCGAATGATGAAAGCGAATTGGGTAAGTATCAACTGGGAGTTCTCCATGGTAGCACCGCGCATAAGCACCTCAAAGAGAACTATATAGATAAGGATCTTCTTGCTCAGGAATCACTCAGCTTGTATGTCAGTAACACAGAAGCGATCGAGGATCTCATCCGTGGCAATGTAGATTTTGTGGTGAATGATAACAGCGCTGCTTATGGGTTCTCTCGCCAATACCCTGTAACAATCGGATTACAACTGAGCACAGTGGAAGAATATGCAATTGCCATGCCCAGAAATGGCAAGTATAACGAGGATGTTAATAAAGCACTTAAGGATCTCATCGATAGCGGCGAGATAGCCTCGATTCTTGCCACCCATATCCAGTAAGCTTGGGTGACACCCCTTTAGGCAATAATCTTTTAGAACAAAATAAAACAGCAGAGTCTCTTAACGCGGCTCTGCTGTTTTTTATCTCTAACTATTTCTATGCTTTATTCGCTGATCGGCTCTACGCTTACAAACTTCTTACCGGCTTTCTTGGTAACGAATTTTACGTGACCGTCTACTAAACTGAAGATCGTGAAATCGCGACCGATACCTACGTTAGCTCCGGGATGAATCTTGGTGCCTTTTTGGCGCACAATGATATTGCCGGCGGTAACAAGTTCCATCGCGTGTTTTTTTACTCCACGGTATTTGGGATTGCTATCTCTTCCGTTTCTACTGCTTCCAACACCTTTTTTATGTGCCATATATGTATCCTTCCTTAAGCCCGAATATCGGTAACTTTAATATCGGTGAATTGCTCGCGATAACCTTTTTTCACTCTGTAACCCTTACGGCGTTTGTGATGATAGATTATCTTTTTCTTTCCTTTACCGTGTTCGATAACTTCAGCTACGATCGCGGCGCCTTCGACTACGGGAGTGCCCACAAGCACTTCTTCATCTTTACGAACCAGAAGTACACGGTCAAATTCTAAAGTTTGACCGGGCTCTGCCGTATTCAGCAAGGGAACGCGAAGCACTGCGTTTTTTTCAGCCCTGAACTGAAATCCTTTAATGTCTACGATGGCGTACATCATATCTCCTTATAATTTTCTCTATGAAGAAGCATGCTTTTTTGTGACGCCCTTATTGTCAAGCAGAAAGCGTGATATTCTCTGCAATAGATTCAATAGCATCCACTTAAAACACTCTCCAACAGCAGGATTGAGCAGACACCTTAGCTTTGTTGCAACAAGAATGGATCCTCTGCAGATGCCCGGAGATCTGCTAAATGAATAAAAGCAAATGTTGCAGAACCGATACATCCAACAGATTCACCATCTTTCCGTTAAATAAGATTTCCCTTTACAAAAGCAGGGCAAAATCCCAGATTGAACTTGGGGTCAGATTGCCTGGCTTTCCAATAATCACCGGTGGTAAATAATGAAAGAAACTTTGTATCTGATAGATGGGACGGCATTACTGTATCGCGCCTATTTTGCCTTCATTCGCAATCCGCTCATCAACAGCAAAAATGAGAATACTTCTGCTATATTTGGCGTTCTGAATTCCTTCATGACCCTGGTGGATAAAATGGACGCCAAATTCGTTGCCATCGCCTTCGATCGCAAAGCCCCTACTTTCAGGCATCGAGACTACAAAGAGTATAAGGCAAACCGCCCCCCGATGCCGGATGATTTGCAAAGCCAGATCGACCCGGTGATAGAATTTTTCCGCATTGTGGGGGTGCCTCAAGTAGGTGCGGACGGTTATGAGGCAGATGATGCCTTAGGAACGATGGGAGAACGCTTCAAGAAGATTTTTGATATAGTTTATGTAACCAGCGATAAGGACTATTGCCAACTCATCGAGAGTGGCAGCGCGCTCTATGACCCGATGAAAGACACTCTAATGCATGATGCTGAAGTAGAAAAGAAATATGGCATCCTGCCCTCCCAATTTATAGATTACCTGGCTCTGGTGGGGGATAGTTCAGATAACATCCCCGGTGTTAAGGGGATTGGCCCCGTGGCAGCCACCAAACTTCTGGGAAGCTATAAAAGTTTGGAGAACATATATCAGAATATTGAAGAGATTGAACCCAAGTATCGCAAGAAGCTGGAAGAGAACCGGGACAATGCCTTTCTTTCTCAATATCTCGCCCGCATCGTGAGGGATGCCGAAATTGAGCTTCCCGATGCAGAGGATTTGAGTTTTGATACTGCAAGCCTGGTCAAAGCGTTGCCATTATTAAAGCGTTACGAGATCAGCAGCCTGCAGCGTAAGATTGAAGCTCGGATCAAAGCCAAAGACAGTGTTTTGCCTGAAGAAGAAAGTCAGATAGATCTCTTTGAAGCCAAAAGTGATAAAAACGACGCCCCGGAAAGTCACGGAGAAAAAGAAAGCGCCTTTAATGCCATTTTGTTATCGGATAAGGATCTACCGGGATTACTAAGCAAAATTAAGCATGCCGACCGGGTAAGTATGGATACTGAAACAGACGCATTGGATGCCCGGGACGCCAATCTGGTAGGTATATCTTTATGCATGAACGATTCCGAGGCATATTACTTGCCTCTGGGACACCAGCTTGCTGATAACCTCCCCCTTTCTGAAAGCCTGGAAAAGCTATTTAAGGCCTTAGCTAACAAAGAGATCATCGGACATAACCTCAAGTATGATTTTGCTGTACTTTCTCGCTATGGTTATGAACTCCCCAAGAAATACTTTGATACAATGATCGCCGCCTATGTATTGGATGCCGGAAGCTTCAATTTCTCCCTGGACGATTGCGCCGAAAAAGAGCTGAACTATCGGATGATGCCTATTACTGATTTGATTGGGAAAGGCAAGAAGCAGATTGGCTTCGATCTGGTAAGCCCTGTTGACGCGTGTTTCTACGCTGCCGAAGATGCTTGGGCTGCATTTCGACTATGCAAAATATATAAAGAGAAACTGAGGCAGAGTCCCGCTCAGGATGTATTTTACGACATGGATTTACCACTTCTCCCGGTTCTTATGAATATGGAAGAAAACGGCGTGAGTGTGGATGAGAAGATTCTTTCGACGATCTCCCACAAATTGAATCTCCAGATCAAAAAACTAAGCGAAGAGATCTTTGGCATTGCCGGCTATGAATTTAATCTGAACAGCACCCAACAGCTTGCCAAATTGCTCTTTGAAGATATGAAACTGCCCGCCAGAAAGAAAACAAAGAGCGGCTTTTCCACCGATAATAGCGTATTGGATGCCTTAGCTGCGGATTATGAGATAGCCAGCAAGATAATCGAATATCGTCAGATGGTGAAACTGGACAATACTTACGTAAGCGCTTTGCCAAAACTGGTAAACCCAAAAACGAAGCGTATTCATTCCTCCTTCAACCAGTGTGTGGCTTCTACCGGTCGTCTTTCCTCCACCAACCCCAATCTGCAAAATATCCCGATCCGAACCGAGATCGGCAGGGAGATCCGCAAAGCCTTTGTTGCCAAAGACGATAGCTGGCAGATCCTTGCGGCAGATTATTCGCAGATCGAGTTGCGGCTATTGGCGCTTATGTCTCAAGATAGAGTGCTGATACAGGCCTTTAAAGATGAGATCGATATCCACCGTCAGACCGCAGCGCAGATAAACGGCATCAGCATTGCCGAAGTCACCCCTGATATGCGCAGAGCCGCTAAAACCATCAATTTTGGGCTTCTATACGGCATGGGACAAAGAAAACTGGCACGGGAGATCGGAATATCTCAAAACGAAGCCAAGGATATGATAGAGAGCTATTTTGCCCAGTTCCCCTCGATCCGCGACTATCGGGCGAATTGTATTGCCCAGGCCAAAGCCGAAGGTCAGGTGCGAACCATTTTCGGGCGCGTGTTAGAGCTCCCCGGAATTTACAGTAAAAACAAGGGCATCCAAAGCGAAGCGGAGCGCATCGCGGTAAACATGCCCATTCAGGGAAGTGCCGCGGATATCATCAAGCGCGCCATGCTGGCAATATATCATAGAATTCGCTCGGAGCGGCGGATCAAAATGATATTGCAGGTGCATGATGAGTTAGTATTTGAGGTAAAGAAAGACTTCGCAGAGGAAGCACGCGCCATGGTGGTAAAAGAGATGGAGCAAGCCCTACCGGCTGAATATCGGGAAATAGTGGCGCTATTGGTAGATACCGGAATCGGCAAGAATTGGTACGAAGCCCATTAAGAATGGTGCTTCAAATGCTCCAGCAAGTGTGAACGGTGTCTGATGCGGTAAAGCCAGAAAATCACGAAACCGATCAACACCAAGCTGATTAAGCCAATTACAAATACAAACCAAGGCAATTCCTTCTGGAATTCTGCGGTCATATATTCGTGAGAGTTCCACATTTTTGCGGTATCGTAGCGCCAGCTGATTGTTTTGCCACTTACATCCACCTCTTCGGGCAGAGCATTTGTGGTGATTATCTTCCAGGGCGCATGTAATTTGTAGGTCCACACGGGGTGTTCCCCCTGGATCTTGCTGAAATAGCTCTCCAGATCGTCTTCTTCTTCCTGACTGCCCAAAGAGATACGCCGTTTGAATGTTATCCGGCGTCCCGGTTCTTTGTTCAGGGTAATCTTGCCCCAAAAATCGGCAGCACCCAGCTGATCATTTACATTGTTAAAGGCTTCTATATTTTTGAATTTAAATGAGATATCATATATAACGTTTTGTCCTTGACGCTGGATTTTGTAGCTCTGTAGAGATATCCCCGGCAGATTGCCTTTGCGCAGAATTTCTTCGGTATTCTCATAGGGAGAGCGGTTTATGAGGCGCAGCTTCGCCTTGCCTGAGCCATCTCGGTGTAGCCAGAGCTCCTCTTCATAATGCACACATCCAAAAAGCGCTAATGCCGCCAGGATGCAGATTGCAAGCCGTGTCATTTGATATCCATCCTCACAAGGGTTATATAGTGACCTTAAAAAGCAATATGCTTCTTTTGGCAAGCTTTTTTTAGAGAATTCTCAACATCGGGTGTGAATGATCTGTTTCAACTGAAAGGAGTGCAAATAAAAAACCCGCAGAATATTCCACGGGTCTTTATTTTAGCCTGTGCTTTTTTATTGGGAGTGTTTGCTTGCTATTAAATCTGCCAGATCCCGCAGCTGCCGGTATGTATCCGGGCTGGGATCGCCTTTGCACAATACTGCACCCAAAACTTCTACTTTGAGGGCAGGTATCATGCCGGTAATGTGTTCCACCGCTTTGCTTGCCCATCCATACGAGCCAATTACTGCGGCGTATTTGGCTTTGGGCTTGATCGCATTTGCCAGCGTTGCAGCGTATGCCACATTCGGATGCGGCCCCACGTGCACGGTAGGAGTTCCGATCACAATAGTGGCAGCATCAACAAGTTCCATTGCCAGCTTCCCGATATCGGTAACCGCCAGATCAAACAAATGAACTTCTACCTTACGATCCGCCAATTCTGCTGTGAGGAAATCCACCATCTTGGCTGTACTGCCATGCATTGATATATATGGTATTACGACCTTGTTGTGCACTGCTTCAGAGATCCAATCCTCATAGGCACTCATAATGATTTCCGGCTTGTCCCATAGCGGACCATGACTCGGAGCTATCATCTGAATATTCAGCTTACGAACCTTTGCCATATTGCTTTTTATCATCTGGCGGAAGGGCATCATAATCTCCGCATAATAACGTTTTGCCGCTTCCAATACAGCGGGATCATCGCCGGCAAACATTCTGCTGCCAGCCATATGAGAGCCCATGAAGTCACAACTAAACAGGATTTTTTCTTGGGGAAGATACGCGCTCATCGTCTCTGGCCAGTGAACCCA
>CAZJJH010000008.1:0-15682 GCA_964546265.1 uncultured Candidatus Cloacimonadota bacterium | reverse complement strand
AGCGACGACACGCGATCCGCAGATATCCTCGACTTTGTATAGCCAGCCAATTCTAATCTCATCCACGGTGCGCATCAAGGCTCGTGCCTATGCTGAGGGCTATATGGGAGGCCCAATAACTACAGCAGATTTCAGCTTCACTTTGCCGCCACCGGTATTCAGCCTGGAAGATGGCAATTACCATATGCCGCAAACAGTTAGTATCAGCCATCCTTATCCGGAGGCAATCATCCGCTACACTACCGATGGCAGCGACCCCGATGAAACATCCACCGTTTATTCGACTGCTATAAACGTTATCTCCAACACCCTCATAAAGGCCAGAGCCTATCTGGATGAATGGCAGCCAAGCGAAGTGGTTACAGCTTTTTATATAATAAACCTGGCGGATCAAATGCAATTGGTTCCCGGCGGAAGTTTCCATAACGGAACTGCTATGGTAAATCTCTCTCCGTTCTACATCGGTCGCCGTGAAGTTACCGAGCTGGAATGGGTCTATATCATGCTGGATATGGAAGAGATAGTGCCGGATAGGCCCAAAAATGAACTGAGCTGGGTGCAGGCAATTGAGTATTGCAACTATCGCAGCATGGCTGAAGGATTTGAACCTTGCTACACATATGGTGAAAGCGGAACTGTGCCGGATTTCTGGCCGGATTACTGGTTTACAGATCACAGTCAGCTTAGCTGCAATTGGGAAGCAAACGGTTACCGTCTGCCAACAGAAATGGAATGGATGTATGCTGCGCAGGGTGGACATCTGAGCGGCGATTATATATATAGTGGATCAAATGATCTGGATGCTGTGGGCTGGTATAGCGGAAACGCCAGTGAAACCTCACTGGCAGGGCTCAAACAAGCTAATGAACTGGGGATCTTTGATATGAGTGGGAATCTTTGGGAGTTTTGCTGGGACAATTATCATCATGAGTATCCGGCTGAAGAAAGCCAGGATCCCAGCGGACCTGAAAGCGGATTTTTCCGGGCGATGCGGGGAGGCAGCTATAGCACGGATGCCAGTAACTGTACGGTTTCCCGGCGGTTTTATACATCACCTACCTTAAGCGCGGATTCACATGGCTTCAGGGTTGTACGCAAGTATTAAGACATTGTATTATATATTTTAAGAGCTTTTATCGGAAAGAAAATGATTGTGTTTGCCCGGCAGGCTGTCTTAGGAAAGGCAAGCTGGTAGAAACGCAATCCTTGTATTAGAATTATTAACGAAGGTGGGATGGCTTTCATCCCGGAGGAAAAAATGAAAAAGCTATTGATGCTTATTGTTAGTATTGGCTTATTGAGTGGAATGTTGTTTGGGGAACAAGGGGAAGCGGTAAGCACATTTAAACCTCTTGCAGGATCCAGTTTTCCTGTTTCGATGCGGGACACTCCTGCGTTCTCTTTCAGCACGGCTCCCATGAGCCTGATGACCAGTTACTATGATTATATGATCGGCGGATTCCACAATCAGCCGCTTCGGGTGATACCGGATGCCGCCGGGGGCGGATATTTCCTTACATATCACGGACAAAGGAATGCTATGGGTCCCAGACGCGTATTCTATGCATATATCGATGCCACAGGAGTGGTAAGCGATTTCAGCGAAATCACCGAACTGAACAGCATGGAAGGATTCCCAGCTCTTGCAGTGGATCCTATCTCTGGTAAACCCTTGTATGCCTGGGAGATAAACAGTGATGTGGATCCGGAATTGGAAGTTCAATTCAGTTCCGATGCTTTTATCACCCAGATATCCGGATTGTTCAATGATCCTCAAACCATAATTGATTCTCCTATCGCTATTTACCCTCCTGAGGGAGGCCCGGTATTGGATAACGAGTTTATCCATCCTTCGATCCAGATCGGTCCATCACCACTCGTGGGGATGCGCAGGGCATATGTTCTGGCTCGGAATAGGGTAAGCCATACTCTGGGTAGCAGTGAGAATGTGGTAATCCTCTACGCCGATTTTAATGGGAATATGATCGAGGAAGGTGAGCCACTAAACTGGACATCGATCAGTATTCCTGAGCTGGATGCATGGAACAATGACGACGATTGGCGCAGTCCCCATCTCGCACTTACGGTAGATGAATTGGGAAACCTTTATTACGCGGGCTATCACAGCACTGTGGAGGCTGGCTCGAACAGTGTGATCTTTGAGCCGGACTTTGATGTATTTATGTGCGATAACTATGGTCAGGGAAGCTGGAGCAGGATCTCCGAATATAGCCACATTGCCAGCTGGAATCCATTGGCTACGCCTGCGGGGAACCCCTATTTTATGAATCAATCCGGCGCGGCATATCCGGATGAAGATCTGTTCTGGGCTCTTACCAATTCTGCCCATCTGAATGCAGTTACAGATAACTATGGCCGCATCATTATTCCCGGAATATGGGCTTTAAGAAACAGCGATGGCGGCTATTGGTCTGAGCATCACACTGTAAAATCCATCATTTATAATCCTGCAATTAACCAATTCCAGATATCTGAGATTTATCCTCAGAAAGATATCAACGATACATATAACCAGACCTGGACTCCCTGGGATACCCAGGGTCCTTGGGGTGTTCCCGATTATGTGCTGGATGAGGACGAAAACTACGTGCTGAATCCGCAAACAATCTATCCTTTCCCGCATTGGGATAGTAGCTTACATGGCAACAACATGATGCAACAATACAATAACATCAAAATCTCTGAAGTAAACGATCAGGGCATGATGGTTGCCGTATGGCAGGATAGCCAGCGGGCTAAATGGGCGAATGAGGATGGCGGAACCGAGTATCTGCAATATGTTCAGGTTCCAGAAATATTCATATCCGTATCTGCGGATCAAGGCGAGAACTGGAGCGAACCGATAGTATTGAACAGCGTTACTACACCGGAGTTTGCCAATATCAAACCGATGTGGGTGTATCCGGCTGATCAAGTAAAATATATGGGAAACCAGGATGAGCAGAAAATCGGGCGCATCGGCTTGATGTTCTTCAACGATTATACCTGGGGCGCAAATGCGCTCACTCCTCCTGCGCATCCTACCAACAACGGTGGTCAGGTGATGTTTGCTGAGCTGGAAATAGTGTTTCCCGAGGCGGAATACATTGCCACAGATCCCTTTGGTTTACCGCTTACGCTTAGCAGTAGTATGTCCTTAATGGCATCCGTAATGATCGATGAAGAACCTGCTAACGAAGGCGATGTATTGGCAGCTTACGTGGATGTGGATGGTGAACCTCAATTGCGCGGAAAGGCTACACTGGTAAGCAATTCCGGCATTACTGGATGCCTGATGCAGATATTTACGGAGCTGAATAACGAAACCATATACTTCAAGCTCTGGGTGGCAGATACCAACGAGGTGTTTGAAGTGCAGGAAAGCACACTCAGCATCGTAAACGGTAGTGTGGGCAGTTGGCCGGATGATCCCTTTGTATTGCATGCCATCGGTAGCATCGTGCAAGAGATTGAATTGCATAACGGCTGGAACATGTTCTCACTTAATGTTCATCCACAGGATCAATTCATCATCAGTATATTTGATGATGATTATGCATCTGTAAGTGCAGTAAAATCCCTGGGCGGAGTGCATCTGCCGGCAAATCCTTTCAGCACACTGCATGTTTTAGAGGATGGCGAAGGCTATTTGGTCAATATGACAGCTCCGGCTATTCTGGAAGTTCGCGGATATCCGATACCTCCAGAAACCCCAATTGCGCTGGTGCCGGGTTGGAATTTGGTGGCGTTTTATTCTCAGACAGAACTACCTGCTTATCAGGCTGTTCTTTCTATAGCCCCTCAATTGATTCAGTTAAAGGGCGAAGAAGGAATCTTTGAGCCGGCAAATCCTTTCAGCACTTTAAACACGCTTCGCCCCGGAGAATCTTACTGGCTGAACATGAGTAGCCATGCGGATTTGATTTATCCCAACGGGGGCAGAGCTACGGAAACCGTTAGAAAAGCAACGGACTCTCAGATTGTGTATAAAGCCAACAGCCAAAGCGTTCTGCTTGGCTTTGGGGACTATGCCCATGCCGGAGACATTGTAAAAGCGTTCGCGGGCAAAGAACTGCGTGGCAGTACGCAAGTAAAAGAAGTGGATGGGAATCTGGCAGCGCTGTTGCAGATATTTACCGATGAAGCAGGCGAAGAGCTTACTTTTGTGCTGCAAAGCGATGCCGGAAGCATTGCTCTGGAACCTTCGCTAACATCCGCTCCGGGCAGCATTACCGGTTCTTACCAGGAATCAGTTTACTTTATGCTAACAGAAGGTACCCAACAGATTCCGGAACTTGTAACAGGGCTGAACAAAGCATACCCCAATCCCTTTGCTACAGTTACGAACATAAGTCTGGACCTTGCCAAAGATGTGGAGCAGCTGAGAGTGACAATCTACAACTTGCGCGGACAAAAAGTGAGAACTCTGCTGAATGGCAAGCAGGCAAAAGGAACAATCGATCTGGAATGGGACGGAATGGATGCAAACGGTCGCAGGATGCCTGCGGGAGTGTATTTCTGCCGTCTGGAAAGTGCTGAAAGAAGACAAAGCATCAAATTGATGCTTATCAAATAAGGGAAGTCCTCAGGATGAGATGCAGATTGCTGATCCTGCTGTTTATGCTAGGTATAATCAGCTTGGGTCATGCTACAGATCCCTGGGGAGAGCCGGTGTATTATCCCGGCAGCATGGTTGTTATGGCGCAGGTGAGCATCAATGGCTCACCTGCCGCCGATGGAGATGTATTAGGCGCTTTTGCATACGATAACGGAGATTACGAGCTGAGGGGAAAGGCTAATGTAACGGTGGTTAATGGTATTTCGGGATGCTTGTTGCAGCTTTTTTGCGCATCAGATGGAGAAATCATTCGCTTCAGGATCTGGGATGAAGCCGCCTCGGCTCAATATGAGGCCCAAGAAACTGTTGCAACAGAAGTAAATGGCATGATAGGCTCCTATCCGGATGATCTGTTTCCTATAAATGGGGTGGATAGCCAGATGACGATAGACCCTTGGGGAGAGCCGCAGATCCTTGCCAATAGTACAGGAATCTGGGCGCGAGTAATGATAGATGATGAAAATGCTGTAGAGCAGGATATCCTTGCGGCTTTTGTTATAGTAGATTCCCAGCCTCAATTGCGCGGGAAAGCGGTAATGCAAATTGTGGGCAATCAGTCCGTTGCACAGATTCAGGTTTATGGTATATTACCCGCAGAAGAGATCATCTTCCAGATCTGGGATTTTGATCAACAACAAATACTGGAAACGCAAAGTTCAGTAACATCCCTTCCGGGTGCAGAGATCGGTTCTGGAGCCCAGAACGCATTGCTGATCAATACAGGAACCGGGATCGAGCAGATTCCTCCAGTGCAGATGAACCCACCAGGAGGTAATTATTCTGAACCTCAGACAGTGGAAATCAGCAGCCAGATATCTGGCGTGGAGATATATTACAGCCTTGATGGTTCGGATCCAGATCAGGAATCCTTTCTTTTTGAAGACTCAATAAGCTTAGCGGAGGGATCCATAACTGAATTGCGGGCCAGAGCATATCACAGCTCTCAGCAGTGGTATCCCAGCTTGATTCAAACTGAGTTGTACAGCATTGCGACAGAGTTGCCATTACCCTCAATTAACCCTCCCGGGGGCAGTTTTTCCGAACCCCAGGTGGTGGAAATCAGCTGCGATACGCCCAATTCCCTGATCTATTACACTTTGGATGGAACAGATCCCACTCAGGATTCTAATATCTATGCTGGAACCATCAGCATCAATGAAAGTTGCCTTGTGAAAGCAAGAGCCTACAAAAATGGCTGCTTACCCAGTGCGGTTGCTTCTGCTGAATTCAGTATCATACAGAGTGTGGCGAATCCGGTATTTACCCCTGCTCCCGGAACATACAATGCCCCGATAGTGCTGCAGATGTTTAGCCAAACTCCCGCCACACGTATTCATTACACCCTGGATGGCTCTGAACCCGATGAGGATTCAACGCTTTATTCGGGACCCATGCTCATCGCCGTTAGCACACTGGTGAGGGCGAGAGCTTACCGGAACACCTGGCTACCAAGTGAAATATCGAATGCCCAGTATATTCTGCCTTTGTCAAATGCCCATGATGAAGCTGCACCGGTTGTTCCGGGGATTCAAAGCGCTTATCCCAATCCTTCCCCTGCGAGCATAAATTTTTGCTTGAGAACTAAGGGTTTGGATCAGGATTATCATCTGAGAGTATTTAATCTCAAGGGGCAGTGTGTGTTTAGCACAAGCGGTAGAGCCACCGGAGTGTTTGAACTAAGCTGGGATGCCCGGGATGCATCCGGAAATAGTTTACCCAGAGGCGTATATTTCGTCAGTTTCAGACAAGGGAAGCAGAGCAGCATCAGGAGACTGGTTCTCATTTAAGTGCACCGGGCTTAGCTGAAGAAAATTGCTGGACACATCGTCCACGCTTCAGAAAATGGCTTCATTGTATAGATCAATAATTAATAATTGGAGTATAGAATGAAAGCAGAGATTGTAAGCCCCCGTCGTGAAAACTTGCTCGGTTCTTTGGCGGACATGGATGCGATAGTCCTGTTCGCCGCTCGTGAAGCAAAACTGGAGAAGTTCAAACAGGAAAATAACTTCTTGTACCTGACCGGTATAGAAGCTCCCAACGCCATCTATTTCGGCTACAAGACAGCTAAAACCAATGTGGAATATCTCTTTATCCAACGCTCAGATCCGGAACGCGAAGTTTGGGAAGGTAAAAAAATGAGCAAGGAAGAGGCTGCCACGGAAAGCGGGATAGCCCGAACTCACTATCTGGATGAGTTTGAAGCCATCCTGTCCTTGTATTGTCCCTCGATAAATCGAATCTTTTCGAACATCGGCGTTCAGGCCCTGGATGCCCCGCTCTCCTACGCCATGTATAGGTTGCAGCCAGTAAAAGAACGCTATCCGCAGATTGCCATCCAGTGTATTACGGAAGTAATCAGTCCGTTGCGTAAGGTAAAGAGTGAGTGGGAGATTATGCAATTGCAGAAAGCGATAGACGTAACCGGGAAAGGCATTTTGGATATCTGGGAAAATGCTGAAAGCGGTATGATGGAATATGAACTGGAAGCTATGCTATTTTACCGGATCCAAAAAAGCGGTTTGAAGCATTGGGGCTTCGCTCCCATCATCGCCTCCGGGATCAATGCAGCCACCCTTCACTACGAGAAAAACGAATGTCAGATCGGCGCAAATGATCTCGTGTTGATGGATGTGGGTGCCTCATATATGAATTATTCTGCCGATATCAGCCGCACTTTCCCCATCAGCGGGAAATTTACTGAACGTCAAAAAGCCGTATATGAAGCGGTCTTGAGGGTGCAAAAGGAAATCATAGCCATGATCCGTCCCGGGGTGCAGTTGATGAGCTTGCAGATCAAAACTCGAGAGCTGATCGCAGAAGAACTGAAAGGCCTTGGCTTGATCGAGGATGCCTCAGAAGTAGTGAAATATTATATGCACGGCGTGAGCCACTTTTTGGGCATGGATACTCACGATGTGGGAGGCAGAGAAGCCGTATTGGAAGAAGGAAACGTAATAACCGTAGAACCCGGTATTTACATCCCTGAAGAAAGCCTGGGAGTGAGGATCGAGGACGATGTATTGGTGACCGCTGATGGATATTGTGTGCTGAGTCAAAACATTCCCAAGGAAGTAAGCGAGATAGAGGAAATCTTAAAGGCAAGGCAATGAAGGCGATCTATCCAGGAACCTTTGATCCCATCACCTTTGGACATATCAACATCTTGGAAAAAGCCTCCCGCATGTTTGATGAAGTGATTCTGGCGGTGGCAGATTACACCGCGAAGCAGAATTACTTCAATCTGGAAGAGAGGGTAGATTTATGCCGCAGAAGTTGCCAGCACTTACCCAATGTGACGGTTAAAAGCTTTTCCGGTTTGGTGGTTGATTTCGCTAAAAAGCACGACACAAGCATAATGATTCGAGGATTGAGGGCAGTATCGGATTTTGAGTATGAGCTTTCTCTCGCTTTGACAAATACCAAGCTAAAGCCGGAGATAGAAACGATCTTTCTGGTACCCAGTCTTCGCTATATGTATCTCTCATCTTCGATGATCCGCCAATTAGCAGAGTTAAAGGGAGATCTGCACGATTTTGTGCCTCCGCACGTAGCAGATGCCCTGGCTGCCAAATTTGCGAAGGAAGAAAAGTAAATGCCCAGGAAAAAGGATAACCCGGAGCAAAACGCAATTTCCGAACGCAAATTGCCGGCGGATATCAACGCTGAAGCGGCGGTGCTTTCGGCAATGATAATCGATGCCGATGTGGTTAGCAAAGGCATAGAGAAACTTCAGGAAGCATATTTCTATCGCAATGCTCATAAGCTGATGTTTCGCAATATTTGTGAGCTTTTCAACGATGGCATCGAAGTGGATGTGCTCACACTCATCAATCGCCTGGAGCGAAACAACCAGTTGGAAAAGATTGGCGGCATTCCCTACATCAATGAGATAGCCGACATTGTAGTCTCCAGCGCAAATTTCGATTATCACCTCAATATCGTTACCGAACAGGCCTTGTTGCGCCATCTGATCGTAGCTTGCAACGGCATCATCGAATCCTGTTACAGCTCCACTGCTCCGGTAAAGTCCGTTGTTGACGAAGCTGAACAGGCTATCTTCAATATTGCGGAATTACCCCATCATCAGGGCTTTATCAAGATCGATCAGATCAGCGCAGAGGTCTTGCATAATATCGATCAGATTGCCTCCACCAAAACCCCGGTTTCCGGTATAGGAACAGGATTTGGAGATCTGGACAGGCTCACAGGTGGTTTCCGGCCGGGTCAGTTCATCATCATTGCCGCGCGTCCAGCGATGGGGAAGACCTCTCTGGCATTGAATATTGCCACTCATGCTGCAGTGAATTTGAAGAAAAAAGTTGCAGTATTTACCATGGAGATGGCGGCAGACGAAGTTATAATGCGGATGTTTTCCTCAGCTTCAGAAGTGAATATGGATAGTATGCTAAAGGGCTATGGCATGAATGAAGAAAAACTGGTACGCATCATGCAGGCGTCCGAAGTACTAAGCACAAAACACATTTATATCGATGAATCCGGCACCAACACGCCACTCGACATAAGGGCCAAAACCCGGCGTCTTGCTGCAGAAGTGAGCGGACTGGATCTGATCGTAATAGACTATTTGCAGTTGATGGGGCTTTCCAAAGAGCGGGATAACCGCCAACAGGAGATTTCAGAGATTTCCCGAGCTATGAAGGTTTTGGCAAAGGACATGAAGATTCCGGTAATCGCGCTTTCGCAGCTCAACCGGATGCTGGAAAACCGGGAAGACAAACGCCCCAGACTGGCAGACCTGCGTGAATCCGGCGCCATCGAACAGGATGCAGACTTGGTGATGTTTATCTATCGCGATGAATACTACAATCCGGAAAAAACCGAAAAACCGGGCATTGCTGAGATTATCATCGGAAAAAACCGTCATGGCTCTACCGGAAGCGTGGATTTGGGCTTTGATAAAGAATACACCTTATTCAGATCTCTGGATTTGGGCGAAGAAAACTAAGCATGCTGGCAGACGTATTTGCGGGAATCGGTGAATATAGCATCTTCGTAGGCAAAAGCTTGCGCGGAGTAGTAGCCTTACCCCGGCGCCGACTGGAGTTTTTGATTCAGTTCAAGCGCATCGGCTACGATTCTCTGTTTTTGATCATGCTTACCGCAGCTTTCACCGGGTTGGTAACTGCCTTACAGGCTGTGTATCAATCCAAGGGCTACATCCCACTTAATCTCTTAAGTGTGTTGATCGGTAAATCTACGATGGTGGAACTGGCTCCGGTGCTTACCGGCCTTGTATTGACCGGAAAGATAGGCGCCGCTATGGCAGCAGAGATTGGTTCAATGAAGGTAAGCGAGCAAATCGATGCCCTGCACAGTATGAATATAGACCCGCACAAGTTCCTGTATATGCCCCGGATTCTGGCGGGAGTGGTAGCCTTTCCGCTTATCACCATATTTGCCAATGCCATCAGCATTCTTTGTGCCTGGTATTTTTCATATTTACGCTATGGGCTCCACTACCACACCTTCTTCTCAAATATGCGGGCATATTTTGAGCCTTTCGATATGTGGAGCGGATTGCTAAAATCCTTTGTCTTTGGCTTTATTATCACCTCTCTGGCCTGCTTTTTTGGAGATAGAAGCTATGGTGGCGCCGAGGGTGTAGGCCGTTCTACTACTCAGACTGTTGTTTATAGTTCTGTGGCAATCCTGATCATGGATTTCATCGTGGCATGGATGCTATTTGGGGCTATGTAATGCGCTGGTTGGCGATCATCTTTTTCTGCCTTTGCATTTCCTGCAGTAAAGAGGAAAACCCGGCAAAACAATCAAACATTGCTGCTTCCACCAGCCTTAGCATTTATGCCTTGCAGGAGCTTCGAAGTTCAGGGCTGGAAAGTGCTGTAGTCCCGGAATTTGAAAAAACAAACTCATGTAAGGTAGAGCTTAGCCTATTTTCTGATCCACCGTCATTGATAGAGGGCGTGAAAAATGCCGGAGATAGTGTAGATATCGTTTTGGGTATTCCATCCTCCTTCACATTTACAGATAGCCTTTCCTCAGTCTTGATGCCATACATTCCGGAAGCCATCAAAGATCTGAATCCGGATTGCATACAGGAGAAAAGCCATATCCTTACCCCTTATGGCTTTTCCTATATCGGCCTGCTATACAACAAGAATGTTTTGGAACAAGTTCCTGCCTCTTTTGGTGAATTGCAGGATGAGCGCTATCTGAATCAATTAGCGGTGGTGGATCCTAGGAAAAATGCCGCCTCCAGAGCTGTGTTCCATTGGTTTCTGGCTCTTTTTGGCGATAACGGTTACGAACAAATGCTAAGGGCGTTGCGCAAAAATGTGTACCGAAATTTTAGCAGTGAAGCTGAAGCTCTGCGATCCGTAATCAGCGGAGAAAGCAGCATGATGTTGGGGCTTATCACTCTTAGTGCATGGCAAAGTGAGCTGCAGCAGGAGGAGGGCGCTTTGGGATTCAAGCTGTTTGATGAAGGCAGCTACCAATACTCTGAATGTGTGGGTGTAGCAGCAAATAGCCAAAATAAGGTTTTAGCATGTGCTTTTGTGGATTATCTCTTAAGCCCTGCTGCCCAGAAGATGGTAGTTTATAAATTGGGGATGTTTCCTGTAAACCGCAATAGTATCCTACCTCCCAGCTTTACTAAGGTTCCCATCTCACCATGGTTTGTGAACGATAAACTCGCCAATGATGTGATTCGAGAAAATAGTAGTAAATGGCTACAAAGCTGGGACAGAATTTTTGGCATAGACTAAGGGATATAAACACAATCCACCAAAAGGCTGATAAACAATCCGTCCGGATCTTCCGGCAAAAAACTTGCTCTGCAAATATGCTTTATCCCGATTGAACTCCATAGCCTTATCTTGGTTTATTTTGCCATTACCACCTTTAGCACCGACTTATAAGAGCCGGCTTTCAAGCAAACCAGATATATCCCGGAACCTAGCTTATCACCCTCATCGCTAAGCCCATCCCAGATGCATTGGTGCAAACCGCTATCATATCTGATACTGGCAAAATGTTTTACCCTCTGGCCACGTGTATTATAGATATCGATGCTTACCTGGCTATCATTATCGGCAAGGCTAAAGGCGATAGTCGTGCTGGGGTTGAAGGGATTTGGGTAAGCAGAGATAAGCTGGGTTGGAATCCCCGGAGCGTTTTCTGTAGCTTCTATTTCCTCGATGTGGTAAAAATCAGGATAGTGCCCCAGTACCAGATTTGGTTCAGATTGCAGAGTACTGGCGGCGGGCACAAGGGATCCATCTGCTTTCAAGATCTGAAAACTAATTTCTTCGGAATCCTCTTTACAATAGATTTGAATGAAAGCGGCAGGGAAACCTTCTATAGAGACCAATGATGCTGCTCCGCGCAATTGATCTCCCGCTTTTGCCAAAAGTACATCAGCATCGCTTGCCCAATCACACCGGGCTAAAACCACCATGCTATCTGGTAATTTTTGTACAGAAGGGATCTGCTTCTGCTGCTCATCCCCTTCCGCTTTGATAAACATGCGCCCGGGTATATCCGGATATTCAAGAATGTAGTCTGAGTCCAACTTGATCCAATATCCCTCATTTGGTTCCATCACTGTTAAGGTAGAGTATGGGTTGCCGGGCTGATATATGCCGGACGTACTTTTCACGAGTTCCACTCCACTTATCACAGTGGCAAGAGCAATATCCACGGGCATAGGATATTGGGGCAAGTAAGCCAGAGTATTCCAGCCTTCTGCCAATGGGATTGGAGCACTGATAGGGATGGAGTCACCTACAATAGTCCATAGCTCTGGGATGTCCATATAGATAAAATAGGCACGTTCGCGTTGAAATTCGCTCAAGCTGGAATATGGATTGGAGGGGATAAATATCCCATCAGTACCCTTTACCTGCAATACATGTTCTGCTACATCACCAAACACAGCCGGCAGCAGGTTTCCGGATGAATTTACGTTCAGGGATACAAAGTTCCAACCTTGGGTCAAAGGTATTTGTTGAATTATGGAATTGCTTCCCATTATGCTGAAATCGTCAATACAAAACATGAAAGAGTCGAATGATACGCATTGGATTGCTACCCGTATCTGCGTTCCCGCATAAGCGCCGAGGTCGTAAACATATTCAGTCCATTCCAGCGGGGCAGCGATGTAGTCGCCAGGGCTGATTATGGCAAAATCCTCCGGATTGGTGCCAGAAACCGATACACCTACCCGGAATCGCTCCAGCCCACATTCAGAGGAATGAGATTTTGCCCAAAAACTAAATTCACCTCCTCCTACAAATGCGGGAGAGATCAACCAGTCGTTGTTGCTAAACTGTTCGGCTGATGCAGGGCAAGCGGCATATTTATTGCCGCTATGCGCTTCTGCACCGGGCAAAGGCGGAATAGTGGCAGAAGGATTGAATATGATGTATGCCATGGGGTTGCCACTATTAGGAAAGTAAAAGCCGGGGAAACCATAGGTATCGCTGCCATCAGCATCTACCAAAGTCCAGGGAGGGAAGCTGAGGCTGAAATGAGCGTAGTTTTCAAAATCTTCTTCCAAAACCGATTGCAGACTTTCCAGATCAATATTCAAAGTAGTTGTTTGATCTGCATTGATCATTATATTTCGTATTGTCATGGCATTGTAGCCGGGATGATTGATGCAGATATTGTGAAGACCGGGGGACAATTGCATACTATATGCCCCGGCATAATTTGTGGTAGTGCTTGCTGTTCCACTGCTTATCGTGGCACCGAAAATCGGTTGAGCATACTCATTTCGCACCATGCCTGCCAGGGAGCCGAAATCTGTAACTTTTTGTAAAGCATTGGAGAAAGCCGGCAGGGATAATTCTCCAGATGTATATTGTGCCTTTACTGCCCATTGATATTCTCCCTGAGGCAGATCCTGCCAGGCAAAGTCCTGAAAAGAAGTAAGGGAGATGAGTTCCGGGTTCAACAATTGCCAATCAAACTCATCATCCTGGTCAGCGGTGTTTAAGCGCCATACCCTATAGCCCTGCACAGAGCGGTTTTCCGGGTGCTTCTGGTTTTGGGAAAGGACTTTATTGCCAGAATCTTCACTGTCATCAATATCCGGGGCATCCCAGATGATGTTTGCACTTTGGCTACTTCCGGATTCCACTGCTAAAACGTTTTGCGGGGGGAAGGGAAACTCATTCAAGAGTATGGCTCCCATATCAAGATCCAGTTCGCCTATGTACAGACTCCCATTACATGAATTATAATTTGCCGCGCTTACTGTGTAGGTATAGAGTTGACATCCATATACTCCGCTTATGCTGAAATAGCCTTCAGCATCGCTTTGTCCATGATATGTTTCACTTCCATGCAGGCTTATTTGTGCGCCAGCAATACCCTGCGTGGGGTTGAGATTTTCCAGGATTCTTCCAGAAAGCTGGATCTCGGGTAAGGGATTCATAGACATATTCTGGATGGCAGTTTGACCCTCTTCGATATACACATTATGAGTTACGGTCTCAAAACCGTGGTGTTCTGCTACTACAGTGTGTTCTCCAGCGCTTACTCCGTTGATGAGATAATATCCCCCTGCATCAGTTTCTGCAGAATGAAAAGTGCCCGAAACGTTTATGGAAACTCCGGACAGGGCAAGACCATCGCTAGTAACGACTCCTTCTAAACTGCCCATCCCTGTAGTATCTATCAGAAACGAAGTTTTGGGGAAGATGCTGATTGTAGCATTTGGGCCTGGAGGTGGCGCGTAAGGGTCAAAATCCGTAACATCGCTAACTAAACTGATGCTGCGGGAGACATTTGGATCGTTTTGCACCCGGAACTTCAAATTCCCTGAAAAGTAGGTAGTATCCCAGGGTCGTTCTACCATTATTGCCAGATTATGCCCTGAATATTCAAATGGAGTGGAAAGCGGAATATTGATGATGTTTTGGCCCACGGGGAAATCTATAACCGAGCTGAAAACTTGCGTCATTTCTGTTGCCGGTATCATTTCCGGTCCAATCATGCTTAGATTTGTTTCTGCCATCCAGATATTGCACTCTTTAGCAGGAAGTTCAGCTACGAAGTCGTTGTAGAACAGGATGTTCGTAATTGTGCCAACTGTATTAATCTCATCGGCGAAAAATATGGTTTCAAATAGTGAGTTCTTCCACCAAAAATCCATTGGTATGCGAGCAAGCTCTTCACCGCTTCCAATGTTTACCATTACACTGCCCTGGGGCATTACATGAACCTGCATAATGTCGGTGTAGTCGTTGATAGAAAACGCATCATTGGGACACTCAACTTTGGCGTATATACACAAAGAACCAGCCTGGGATGGTGTCCAGGGGATTTGATACTCGTGCACCTGTCCTGATGCGATACTCTGCCCGTTTACCTGCGCCAGGCAGACGCCACTCTCCTGCCACAGGGATACTGTGTAGTTGTCTTCGGTTGATGAGCCATTGTTCCGCACATTTACTGTATATATAGATTCCTGCCCCAGTACCGGGAAAAGATCTCCGCTAATGTTTGTACTACAAAGATCGTGCTCTACCAAAATGCCATCAAAGAAGAAAGTTGTTTTAGGATACTGGCCAGAGTTATTGTATGCTTCCGGGGGATTGGCTGGGTCAAAATCTATCGTATCGCTTACTCTTGTTAGAGAGCGGCTTGGCTCATCAAACTGGCAGTAGAAATTCTCTTGATGGGAGTATGACTCTGTATCCATGGGACGTTCAACCAGCATCACCAAGTTTCCGCCACTGTAAGTATATTGGGTATTCAATATAAGATCGATATTATTGTCACCTATGGGGAAATCAAGCTCATCATCAAACACCAGGCTTAGCTGGGTAGAAGGGATAAATGCATCAAGGCTATCCTGGGCAGTTTCGCCCAACCAAACCCGGATGGCTTTATCTGGGATCGCGACAGAAAAATTGTTATAGAACCTTATCTGGTGTATTGTACCGGATACAAAGCCCAGCTCGTGAGGGTAGTACATGGTTTGGAATAGGGAGTTTTTCCAAAACATATCAACTGGTATTCGGGCTTGCTGGCTTCCATCTCCGATCGTAACTTCATGCGCGTACACTG
>CAZJJH010000007.1:0-16394 GCA_964546265.1 uncultured Candidatus Cloacimonadota bacterium | reverse complement strand
CCACCATATTTCTCTGACGATTCCAGTAAAAGGTCAATTTGTACTTGGCGGTCAATTATTGTCATGTTCATTCTCCACAATGAATCAATTCCCAGTTCATTTTGTATTACATTATCTTTAAACCTCATGTAGAAGCAAAATTGGAGCCAATACCGATAATATCAGGATGTCAGACATTTTTCGATTCAGAAAGTTCAGTAAAACAAACTGCTGATGTTCACTTTGTGCATGTCGCCTCCCTATTGCTTCAGCGCAATGTTAAGCAGCCTTTGTGCCTGAATGCTCCCATGAGCACAGCAGAATGCAAGCACGAACCCTCGCTAAAGCTGAGTTTGCCAAAAGGGCAGGAGTTCTGTGTAGCATCCGCTATAACCACTTTTTCTTGCGGAAGATTATCAGCATAGCAACAAAGATCAGAAGCATCACTCCCAAAGTTATGTGGTAGGCAGATCTCCAGCGAAGTTCAGGCATATAATCGAAATTCATGCCATAGATCCCGGCAATAAATGAAAGCGGGATGAAGATAGCAGACATGATGGTAAGCACTTTCATGATCTCATTCATGCGGTTGGACATACTGTTCATATAGAGATCCAACAAGCCCGATACTGTGTCCCGAAAGCCCTCGATCGTTTCCATCACTCGAAGTGTGTGGTCGTAAAGATCTCTGATATATATACTCAAACTCCCAGACAGCACAGGTTCTTCAAGCTTATCCAATCTTCCTACTACATCTCGCATGGGATATATTGATCTGCGTACAGATATCATTTCCTTACGGCTGAGATGGATCTTGTTAAGAGTATTCTTATCCGGGTTGTCCAGTAGTTCTGTTTCGATCCCGGTAAGCTCTTCACCGATGTTTTCCAATACAACAAAGTAGTGATCTACGATCGAATCCAAAAGAGCATATAGCAGATAATCCGCGTCCTTTTTGCGGATCAGCCCTATATCCTCAGAAATCCGCCGGCGTACAAACTCAAATGCATCTCCGCTTTTCTCCTGGAAAGTGGCAAGGACACTGCCCTTCAATAGAAAGCTAACCTGCTCATAAGACACCAGATTTTGCGGACCCTCAAGTGTAAGCATTTTTACTGCGAGATGAATATAAGCCTCGTGTTCCTCAAGCTTGGGACGTTGGTTTACACTCAGGATATCTTCTACAGTAAGCTTGTGAACTCCCAGGAAGGAGCAGATTTCTTCGATGATAGCAAGGTCGTGAAGCCCATCGATATTGATCCAGGAAACGCCATTTTGTGTTTCAATAGCGTGGATGGCTTCTGGCACCGAAGCCGGTTTTGAGATCAAGACCTCTTTTTCGGAATAAGTTATCAGTGTGATATCCGCAGCAGGCATCTTTTGAACTCCGGTGAAGACGGGTGTTCCCGGGGAAAGCCCCAGCTTGGCTTTTTGCTTCAGGTTGTCAACGTTCATTAGTGCTCCATAATATTCCTTGGGCAGCTTTACATTTTGTAGATGTCTTCCTTATATCCCGGTGTGATCAACACACCAGAAATAAACTGACCCTAGAGCCCTCCCCAAGTGGAACTACGCATATCTGTGCCTCAAACAGAAGCTTCAGATAATGCTTACGATATCTACTAAATTCTACTCTCCAATAATCTTTATCAACACACGTTTTCTACGTTTACCATCGAATTCGCCATAGAAGATTTGCTCCCATGGTCCCAGATCAAGTCTTCCCTCGGTGATAGCTACTACTACTTCGCGTCCCATCACTTGTCTTTTGAGGTGGGCATCGGCGTTATCTTCAAAACCGTTGTGGTTATATTGCTTATAAGGCTTTTCGGGTGCCAGCTTCTCCAGCCAGATCTCAAAATCTTGATGTAAGCCGTTCTCATCGTCGTTAATGAACACGCTGGCAGTGATATGCATTGCATTCACCAGTAGCAAGCCTTCCCTTATTCCTGATTCTAGTAAAGCAGACTGAACCTCACCGGTGATATTAATATACTCCCGACGCTTAGTGGTGTTGAACCACAACTCTTTACGATAACTTTTCATGCTGCTGTTCAGATTATTGGTTGAGTCTCCAAAAAGGCTGCCAATTCTGTTGGGGAGTTGAATATCATATCCGCTCCGGCTTCAACCAGCCGTTCCCTTCCGGCAAAGCCCCACGCTGCACCAACGGCTAGCATTCCAGCGTTCTTTGCCGTTTGGATATCCACTGGCATATCGCCCACAAAGGCGATGTTTTCCGGCATTACTTTTAATTTCTCTGCCAATTCCAGAGCCAGGGTAGGATCCGGCTTGGTAGGTTTGCCACTTTGTTCTCCGCTGTAGATTCCGAAGGGGTTCTTGGTGTGGCGGATCATTGCACCACGAAAGAAATGTCTAATCATCTTCTTGGTGAAGAAGTGCGCTTTGTTGGAGAGTATTGCAAGCTTGATTTTGCGCCCCACCGCCAATTGAATCATGTATAAAACTCCGGGGTAGGTTTTGGTATTCAAATACCACTCGATATCGTAGTAATCCCAGAATCTCTTTGCCAGGGTTTCTATATTGGCAGGGGTCCTGTGCTTCAGTGGTAATGCACGGGAGACCAGTTCGGTCTGCCCGTGCCCCACGAAGCTGCGAAATTTCTCGACCGGATGCTGGGGTAAGCCCATATCGGTCAAGCCTTTGTTTACGGCACCTGCGATATCTTTCAAGGTATCCAGCAAAGTACCATCCAAATCGAATATTACAGCTTTAATCAGGGGATTTTCTGTCATGATCGCTTTATGCTTCCTTATTAATTTGTTCAATTTTGATGGGAGCGGTAGCTTCGCCCGCATAAATTGAAAGGTGCGGGAATGGAATCTCGATTCCATCTTTATCGAAACGTTCTTTCACTGCCAGCATGAGCTGTGTTTTCAGGTTGATAACGTTTGATGTCTGAGTCCAGACACCAAAATTGATATTTACACTGGAATCGCCAAAACTATCCAACTGGATCAATGGTTCGGGGTCTTTCAGTCCACCGGGTATGTTCTGGGCAATTTCTTTGAGAATTTCAAGAACCTTTCTCACATCCTCTTTATAAGCAACACCCACCACAAACTGAGCACGGCGAATATCGTATTTTGTAAGGTTGGTTACATCGTTCTTGATCATCGTCTCGTTTGGCACTCTGATGGATTGACCGTCAAATGTTTTTAACTTCACGGACAGCAGATCTATGGCAACAATGCTTCCCAATTTGCCGTCAACCTCCACCACATCACCTATCATAAATGGTTTTTCGGAGATCAGGAAGATTCCGCTGATGATATTTGACACAGAGGTCTGAGATGCAAAACCGATCGCCACACCAAATATTCCAGCCGCTCCTAACAATGCAGATATCTTAAAGCCAAACTCATTTAAGACCATAACCACCAAGATTAAAAACAGTAGATACTTTACTGTGCGGGCTATCAATACTTCTGATTGTAGTGATAACTTGCCTTTGATGAGCCTTGCCACTACCTTCAATATCAATTTCACAACGGGAATACCAATCACCAGGATCAGTAATACACGCACAGCAAGGCTAATGCGTTCCGGTGTAATAAAATCTGTAATTAGATTCATAGATGTGAGTTCAAACATAATCTCTTTACCTCAATACTTTTTAACACCATGGGTGCACGTTTAATTTTTTCTGCCAATCTGTCTATAGCTTTTTAAAGATATGGCAGATATTATCCTTAAAAAGTGTTCATTATTTTCCACTATATCGAGCTCGTGTTGCAATAGTGCAACAGGATTACGGAGCAACACACACGCATTGTAAGCTATCGAATGGCTTAACAGCATCTATGCTGCACACATTTTTTCTCTTGTAATGAAATAAACTCCCCTGATATCTTACAGTATAATCTGTGATTGATTTTTGCGCAAGTATAAATAGTAATCAGCTAAGATATTTATCTGATCAATAAAACTTGACTTCGCATGGGGAGATAAGCGCAAAAAAAGCCACCCGCAAGGATGGCTTGTAATAGTGGCAATAACTTCTTAGTTGAATTGAACCTGAGGTGCGCGTTGAGCCTCCGCGTCTGCACTGAAGAATTGGAATGCTTTGGCACCAATCATCGAAGCAATGATGTTGTTGGGAAAAACTACAATCATCTGGTTGTAAAGCTTCGCTGCATCGTTGTATCTCATTCGTTCAGTACGAATTCTATTTTCAATCCCTTCAAGCTGGGCTTGTAACTGCAGGAAGTTTTGGTTTGCTTTGATATCCGGATAGCGTTCTACTACTACCATCAAGCGGCTGAGAGCATTGGAAAGCCCCGCCTGATTTGCCTGAAACTGCTGGAATGCATTAGGATCGCTGAGTGCTTCTGGGGGAAGATTTACCTGTCCGCCCATTTGCGCTCTTGCCTCAGTAACCTGGGTAAGAGTTTCTCTTTCGAAATCTGCAGCGCCCTGTACGGTTGCCACCAGATTTGGCACAAGATCGTAGCGGGATTGATATACGTTTTCCACTTGAGCCCACGCCGTTTCCACGGTTACCTTTTCTTTTTGTATATTGTTGTACCTACCGATAAACCAGCTTGCGGCAAAGACGATTATCAGTAAGATCACGAGCAGAACGATAAGTCCCTTTTTCATAATCTTCATATCTCCCTTGATCTTTATTTTGGTCAAAGTCTCAACATCAGCCAAATTGTCCAGCAGAAAATGCACCTTAGGGTTCAAGTTCGATCTCGGAGGCTTTTATAAAGTACTTACCAATAAGCTTTTCTTGCAGTTCCTCTCCCTTTGTGGAAATGATTTCAGAAGCTATCCTGCTCCCCTTTTTAAGCACCACGGATCCATTCTTCACTTCCATTTTCATGCCCTTTGTTTTTGTGCTATCCAGTACAATGGAAATCTCAGGGTTAATCTCGGTAAAAAAACCACGGATATCCTGCCTGATCTGCAAAGTATCAGCAAAAGGCTGCTTTCTCAGCCTGGCTTTGGAGCCCGGAAATCCGAAACCAGACGCACTATTAGTCAGATGTGTGGAATCCGCAAAACTGAGCAACACACTAGCGCTTTGGATATCTACTATTACGTAGTTAAAATCATCTTTCACCGGGTAACTCTGTGTAACAGAATATGGCGTTGCAAGCCCTACTCCTGTAGCCAGGGCAATCCCCGCCACTACAATCAATGCTTTATGCCATAGTTTCAATTTAAGCGCTTTATCTTCTTTCAGATATAGCGGTTGCCGATGCAAGTTCATTATTCGGAATAGAATCTGAGTGCTGAGAAATACCAGAACTCCAGAAAAGATCACGTCACTGGTAAAGTGCCCTCCTTGAACAACTCGAATCCAGCCAATCAGGCTTCCAAACGTAATGGCAAAAAAGAACATGGCTCTGCCATATGTCTTGCGTTTGATTCCAAAGACCATTGCGGGAGCAAAGAAATAGAAGCCCATCGAGGCATGACCACAGGGGAAGGATTTTCCCTTTGAAGTGAGATCTATCTCCAGCGGGGCCTCATAGTCATACTTTCCACCAAACTCTACCAGTTCTCGGGGACGCGGCCTTCCCCAGTTGTTCTTCAAAATGCTATTTACCACCAGGCCGGGACCCGCTACCATGGCTAACACGAGAAAGAGGCTCAGTTTTCGATATATCCGGTAATGGGATGTCGCCTTGTAACCATGCGCAAAAACAAACAACGCCGCGATGCTTAAAACTAAAGCAGGAATGTTTGAATAGTGGTAGATTGCCTGAATGAGAGAGGAATCGTTCAGATACCAGCCATCGCGGTAGTAGAATCTCTGTATGGCGAGATCCAAATCGTAGAGATTGAAGACCACGGTGCTAAAGCCGATTATTATTAGTGGCACCAGATAAGCCCTGCCATAAACAAAAAGACGCCCCCGGAGGGGCGTCGATTTATATGTGTTCATTATGCGTTTTCTTTGGGTTCTTCCTCGTGTTTTTCTGCTTCAGGCTCTTCCTGGGCAGCTTGAGGCTCTTCCGTAGAAGCTTCAGGGCTTTCTTCAGCTTTGGGTTCTTCAGTAGCAGCTTCAGGGCTTGCTTCTGCTTCAGGTTCTTCCTGGGCAGCTTGAGGCTCTTCAGTGGCTGGTTCCGCAACAGCCGTTTCGGCTTTCGGGCTAACTTCTTCAGCTTGGGCTTCAGGAGCGGTTTCTTCCGGCTTTGCTTCTTCTTGCGGAACTTGCTCTTCTGATTTCACTTCTTCTGGCACAGTTTGCTCAGCTTCGGGAGCCGGTACTGCTGTCTCAGTGTCTTCAGAAGAATTAGCTTCTGCTTCCGCCTGGGCTTCAGCAGCTTGCTTTTCTTTGGCTAACTTTTCAGCTTTCTTCTTTTGAAGTCTGGCGATTCTATCGCGCATATATTGTTCGTGAATTGCAATGTATTCTTCTTGCAGTTTGGGATCTCTGGAGAAGAAGAAAGCTTTCACGGAAAGGATCAGTCTGCGGTTTTCCATATCCAGTTCAATCACTTTCAGCGGAAGTTCTTCGCCTACATGGAAAGCATCTTCACTATGCTCCAGCTTGGGCAGAGCCAAGTGAGAGATAGGAATAAAACCTTCTACTACGTCATCATTCATCGGGATATCTACCAAAACTCCTTTGGGGATGAGCTTGGATATCTTACCGATTACTTCGGTATTCACGGGCAGGTTTTGATTCAGGCTTTCCCAAGGATCCGGAGCCAGCTGTTTCACACCAAGGGCGATCCGATGCTGGGCTTTGTCTATGGAAAGGATGATGCTTTCAATTTCTTGACCCTTGCGGAATACTTCACGTGGGTGATAGATACGCTTGGTCCAGCTGATATCGGAGATGTGTACCAGGCCATCGATGCCTTCCTCGATCTCTACAAAAGCGCCAAAAGCGGTAAGGCTTTTCACTTTGCGATTCAGAACTGTTCCGATAGGGTAACGATCTTCAATAGTAAGCCAGGGATTGGGATCCATCTGTTTCATACCAAGAGAGATGCGTTTATTTTCTTTATCGAGTTCCAAAACGATGGCGTTGATGGTATCCCCATTCTTGAGAATCTTACGGGCATCGGTGATTTTCTTGGTCCAGCTCATCTCGCTGATATGCACCAAGCCTTCCACGCCCGGTTCGATCTCTACAAAAGCACCAAAGCTTTTTACGCTTACTACTTTGCCGGTGATGCGCGTTCCTTCGGGATATTTGATCTCGATGTTCTCCCAAGGATGCGGTACCAATTGTTTGAGACCCAAGGATATTTTATTGCTTTCACGATCAAAATTGATCACTTTAACTTTTACTTTGTCGCCGATGGCAAGCATATCTGAGGGATGGTTCAATTTTCCCCAGCTCATATCGGTTAAATGCAGAAGACCGTCGATTCCACCAAGATCAATGAAAGCACCGTACTGAGTGATGTTTTTCACTTCACCTTCAAGCTCGGAACCAATCTCGATCTTAGCAAGCAATTCTTCGCGCTTGTGTGCGGCTTCTTCTTCCATCACAGCACGACGTGAAAGGATGATATTGCTGTGTTCTTCATCCAGGTTCACTACTTTGAATTGCATTTCTTTACCGATGAATTGATCCAGGTTGGGAATTGGTTTCAGAGACATCTGGCTACCGGGCAGGAAGCCTTCGATGCCGTAAACTTCTACTATCATTCCACCTTTTACGCGGCGTCTGATGATTCCCGGCAATGCCTCACCATCTTCAAAAGCCTTTTTGATGCGTTCGATGTTTTCCTGATAATCTGCTTTCTTTTTGGAAAGCTGAAGTCTGCCATCTCCACTTTCAATTTTGTTGATGAACACCCTGATGGTGCTGTAACGTTCCGGGGGTCCACTATAGGCAAATTCGGAAATTGGGATTACGCCTTCACTTTTGAATCCGATATCCACGCGGACTTCCTTATCGGATATATCCACGATGGTGCCTTCAATAATCTCCCCTACCTTGAAATTGGAGAAGGATTCTTCATACATGCTCAGCATGTCCTCGTGCTCCAATTCTTCCGGGCTAAGATCCTTTTTAGGCTCTTCTTTTTCTTCTGCAATGGGCTCTTCAGTTTCGGGTTTTTCAGCAATCGCTGGCTCAGCTATTTCCGCTACCGGTTCAACCGCGGCGTTTTCTTCTGTTTCCGGGATTGTTTCTTCGTTCTTTGGCTCTTCTTTGTTTTCGAGCTCAGTTTCCACTACTGTTGATTTCGACGCTGTGTCTTCACCTTCGATTTTGATCTCAGGGTCGACTGGGTTTTGATCATGATTTAACATGATTCCTCCTTAAACAAGGGGATATCCTGAATGCTTGTGGCCAAGCTTTCATCCCCATTTATTTTTATTATTTCGTTATATACTTTTACAATGCGAGATTCGGGAGTGCTGGCGCCGGCGGCAATGCCGATCAGCTCCTTACCCCTAAAGATTTCGCCGTGCAATTCTTCCTCTGTCTCGATATGTAGAGTAGGACAATATTCTTCACATACCTTGGCAAGCATTTTGGTGTTTGAACTTTGTTTCCCGCCTACTACTATCATCAGATCACTTTGTTTTGCCAGACTCTGGCTGGAATTTTGCCGTTGCGTAGTCGCCAAACAGATACTGTTATAAATCTTTATCTCCATGGCTTTGGGTAATAGCCTGCACACCAGATCCTGCAAATGCTCAAGCTTCTGGGTGGTCTGGCTGATCACGCAAAGTCTTTTGGGAATATTGGGTAACTGCTCTTGTTTGGGTGCCACCACTTGAGTATCGCTGTTGCCATAGCTTTTCATCCCAATTACCTCCGGATGATTAGCATCGCCCAGAATTAACACTGGATATCCTTCGGCATTTGCCTGGCGGATCATATCATGAGTCTTGCTTACATAAGGGCAAGTTGCGTCCACAATTGTATTGTTCTGACGCACAAGGGTATCGTATTCATCCGCAGAAACACCATGAGAGCGGATTATTACTACGCTGTCACGCAATTCGTGGGCAGATTTGGCGATTTTTATACCTTTGACCCTAAGCTCTTCTACAAATTGCGGATTGTGAATCAATTCACCCAGGCTATATACATTCTTGCCTTCGCTTGAAGCTTGCAGAGCCATATTGATAGCTCGGCGTACCCCAAAACAAAAGCCGGAGTGTCGCGCCAATCTCACTAACATAGTTCTGCCATCCTTTTTTGGTAATAAGAATATAGCAGATCCAGCACTTGTTCTATGGAAAGATCGCCACTGTCGATTTGAATGGCATCCCCGGCAGGTACCAAGGGCGCTAGGGCACGAGAAGAATCTGCTTCATCGCGCTGGCGCATCTGGGAGATCACCTCCTCAAAGGAAGGCTTTAATCCCTTTTGAATAAGTTCTGCAAAACGCCTCTGAGCACGTGCTTCCAAGGGAGCAACCATAAAGAATTTGAGTTCTGCATGGGGAAACACCACAGTCCCGATATCTCTGCCATCCAGGATAACTCCGCCATTCTCGCCCAGTCTTCGCTGCAAATCCACCATTTTCAGGCGCACAATCTTTTTTGCTGATATTGCAGATGCAAGGCTGGAGATATCAGGTTCACGGATAGCTTCGGATACATCTTTTCCATTCAGGATGGTTCTGTTACCCTCATCATCGTGAAGAATATCGATTTGCACACTTTCCATTAACCGGGAAATGGCATCTTCATCGTGAATATCTATCGCTTGCCAATGAGCTGCCAGACCACAAGCGCGATACATCGCTCCTGTATCCAGATATATATAGCCCAATCTTTTGGCCAAAAGTTTAGCGGCGGTACTTTTACCAGATGCGGCAGGACCGTCGATAGCGATAATTATTCTTCTCATATCCAATACTGATCTCCATGTTACACCATTTTTTCTGCTTGAATACGAGTCAATACTTTTTTTAGTTTTTTTGCCATCAATTACAGATTTGTGATATTGCGTTTCATCCACAATCTGCTAAAACCACCTTCAAACACGGTGTAAAGCACCGGAATCACTATCAAAGTGATCAGAGTAGAACTCAGTAATCCGCCTACTACAGCCCGCGCCAGTGGAGCCTGAGTTTCGCTGCCTTCACCCAAACCAATCGCCATGGGAAGCAAGCCTAAAACTGTAGATAGCGCTGTCATCAGGATCGGCCTCAAGCGGCGTCTGCCAGCTTCTTTAATCGCGCTTTGCAAGTTCATTTTTTCGTTATGTCTCAGCTGATTGGCTGTGTTCACCAGTAATATAGCGTTGTTCACCACAATCCCGGAGAGCATGATCATTCCTATGTAGGATTGAATATTGAAGGTTGTACCCGTTAAAAAAAGGATCAATACTACTCCGATTAAGGCAAAGGGCACAGAAAACATTACAATGAAGGGATCCCGGATGGATTCAAACTGGCTTGCCATCACCATGTAGATGAGCAGCAATGCCAGGATTATTCCGATGGTAAGCTCACGGAATGATTCCTGCTGCTCCTTATAATCCCCCACAATCTCCACAGAAAAACCAATCGGAACCGGGATTTCATCCAATCTGTTCTGAATATCTCCGATCACCGCTGAAAGCTTTCTCCCGCTGAGATTTGCGGATACATCTATCATTCGTTCCTGATTTACACGCTCGATAACAGTAGAACCTTCTGAGGATTCAAATCCAACCACATTGCGCAGCACGACCGGGTTGCCTGCAGAATTTGTAATGCTGAGATCCAAAAGTTCTGTGATGGGCATATACATCGCGTCCTTCACCTGCACCAGGATGGGATATTCTTTGCCATGATCGCTATATTCCCCGGCTCTGGTACCGGAAAGAACGGTCTCCAAAGTGGAAGAAATCTGCTGAACATTCAAGCCTAATGATGCTGCTTTTTGCCGGTCGATTACCACCAGATCTTCAGGTGCTCCGGCAGTTCGGCTAAGGTTTACATCCGTGATACCTTCGATATCTTCCACATTTTGCATGATGATTCCTGCCAGGCGGTATGCTTCATCCATTTCATGGCCGCGTACCTGGATTTCGATTCTTCCGCCTCCTCCGCCCATTACTCTGCTTAAGCGATTGTTGCTGACAGCTCTTACTCTTACTCTGGCTCCGGCTATGTTACCTAGTTTTTGGCGCATCTCTGCGGCGATATCCTCATCGCTACGTCGGCGTTCTGTTTTACTTGTCAGGCTGATGCGCAATGATCCGGTATTAGAAGAACCCCAGCCCCCACCTCCGGCAGAAGCAACGATATTGGTAATCTCCGGGATATCTTGAAGGCGTGCTTCGGCTATCTGCATCTTTTCATCTATCTGTTCCAGCCTGGTGCCTGCTTCCATATCCACGCTTACTCTGATCTCGCCTTCGTCAGACACGGGCATCAGTTCAGAATCGATAAAAAGTGCCAGAAATACTGCTCCAACGAGTAATAGAACTGCAATTACAAGGCTTCGTGCCCGATAATGCAAGGCGATATCCAGGATTCTCTGATATGAATCTTCAATGGCATTCAGAATCCCTCCCACAAGATGATACATCCGGGCAGATAGTTTGTGGGAATCCCTTTCGGGCTCTTTGCTCACGCGGATCAATTTACCGGAAAGCATCGGCACCAAAGTAAGCGCAGTTGCCAGAGAGCAGATCAGCGCAAAAACTACGACAAATGCCAATTGCTGAAACATTATGCCACTCATGCCGCGCATAAAAAGCAAGGGCAGAAACACTACTATGGAGGTCAGGGTGCTTGCCAGAATCGGAGAGCCTACTTCGTTCGCCCCGGCTATCGCCGCCTCACGTGAATCCTTGCCCAATTCTCTGTGTCTGAAGATGTTTTCCATCACCACAATCGAATTATCCAGAAGCTGTCCAACTCCCAAAGCCAATGCCCCGATAGTCATCAGATTCAAAGTAAAACCATTGAAATACAACAAGCCAAAGGTGGCCATGATGGATATTGGAATAGCGGTGGAAATCACAGTGGTACTTTTCAGATTGCGCAAAAAGAAAAGTAATATGAGCACGGCAAGAATCCCACCCAATAATGCCGAAAGACTAACATTATTGATGGATTGACGAATGAATACGGAGCTGTCCATCAGCGGCAACACATGGATTTGCGGAATGCTGCGGTTGATCTGCTCCACCTCTTCCAGAATGCCCTGTACTACCTTCACCGTATTTGTGCCAGATTGTTTGTTTACGGATATTTGAATGCCATCCACCCCATTGATGCGCACAATCCGGGTTTCCCGCGAGGCAGCATCCTGGATCTCGGCGATATCGCCCAAGGTGACCACAGCTCCAGCTCTTTGCAAAATCACAGTTTCTTTTATCTCTTCAAGATTCTTATACAAACCCGGAACGCGCACTGTTATCTGATGATTTCCCCTGTAGATGTTGCCCGTAGGTTGATTTATGTTCGCGCTGCGGATGCGGCTGATTACCTGATCCAGCGGAACCTTTAAAGCGTTCATTTTCACGGGGTCGATATTGATGTGAATCTCTCGGGTTCTGCCTCCCCAGATATTTACGCTCGCCACTCCGTCCACCCTTTCCAAACGGTAGCTAACCTGCTCTTCCAAAATGCGACGCAGCTCCAAAACATCCAGCTCGCTGGTTACGCCCATCATAATTACCGGCGTAGCGCTCATATCATACTTCCGCAACGAAGGTCTCCCTGCTTCATCCGGTAAACGGGAAATAATGCGATCCAACCGATCCCGAATGTCATTGCTGGCGGCGTCCAGATCTGTCCCCCAACTGAAGCTTACCTGCACATTGCTGTTACCTTCTGTGGAACGAGATGAAATCTCCTGTACTCCCGGCACTGCCGCGACCGCTTCTTCGATTGGGCGGGTTACCAATTCTTCCATGGTAAGCGGGGAAGCCTTGGAATAGGAGGTGGAAATGCTGATTGTAGGGGATGTAACATCCGGCATCAAATCTATCGGCAGACGCGAAAGCGCTACAGCTCCCAAGATTATCACAATCAAGCTCACCATGATGGTTAGGATGGGGCGATCTACTGCTATTTGGGAAATCTTCACTATTACCTCGCCGGTGATGAGACTCGTGTCAAAGTCACTTTCCGACCATCAGCCAACATATCCTGACCCAGGGTAACTACTTTCCCTTCTATGGGTGGATCTATTATCTCCACTTTGCCAGAACCGGTTATGCCTGTTTGGATTTCGATAAAGCGCACCGTGTTATCGTTTTCATCGATCAAATATACGCCCTCTCTATCGCCAATTTTGGTAAGTGCTTTTTCGCTTACGGCTCTGGCATTATTTTTGGTGTTGAGTAGCAATTCAACTCTGGCAAACATTCCCGGTTTCAATAGTTCCCCGGAATTTATGACTTCTATCTCCACCCTTGCCTGACGTGATGCTTCCTGCAATATTGGAGAAATCCGTGCCACTCTGCCTTTGAAACGTTTATCGGGATAGGAATCGCTCTGTACATGTGCAATTTGGTTTTGCCTGATGCGAGCGTAATCTCTTTCGATCACATCTATTGCGGTTATTACTGTGCTGATATCCATCAATGCTACAATCGGGCTGCCGGCGTTTAGCTGCTCCCCTTCATCGGCATAGCGCTCTGCTATCACCCGGTAAGGGGCGTCGTCATTCCAATCCGCCCTTATCTGGCAAAAAGAAATCTGTAACTCGGCAGATTCCAGTGCAGCGCTCGCGCTTGCCAGATTTGCTTTGGCAATCTCATCCTGCGCCACGGCGTTGGAGTATTGATTATAAGCCGCGTCAAATTCGCTCTGCGCGATAAATGCCCGGCTCTGCAATTCGCGCTTGCGTTCAAGCTCTGTAGTGGCAAACTCTAAAGCTATGCCGCTCTGCCTTGCGCTCGCCTCCGCGATCTCTACCGCGGCACGGGCTTTTTTAATTTCCTGCCTTAGAACCCTGTCATCCAATTCCGCCAGCAGATCCCCTTTTTGAACTTTCATTCCGATATCCACATGAAGTCTGCGCAATTGTCCGCTAATCTTAGGCGCTGCCAGATAGTTGCTTTTGGCCTCGATATCTCCGCTGAAACTTGCCCATTCACTGATATCTATATGCTCAATTTCTTCAGCCTCCACAGGGATAGCCTGCATCATTCTGCTGCGTCCCAAAGAAAGCTCAGTGCTTTCTGTCTTGCCGCCACTTACGCGCCAGATCACCGCGATAAGCGCTACTATCAGGATGAGTATTATCCATTTATGCTTCATAAGATATATTCCTTTGCTTTCTTCTCCCTCCCAAGCTTAATCCGATTGCTTATTCAGATTGTTTCAAACAAAAAATACCTAAGCAAGAAGTCAAGCAAAAAGCCAATTCCCGGTTTGGATGCAGTTCAATTTTCTAGCTGGACTGTTTCAGCCCTTAGCCATTCCCCCGGCTTTTTGCATCCTTAAGGTAAAAATAGTACCTTTATCTTTCTGGCTTTGAATACTGTAATCTATATTGAGTAGCTTAAGATAGCTCAGGCTAAGTTTCAAACCCATTCCCATACCTATCTCACTATTTGTCCCCTGTTTGGATTTCAGGCTGCTCTTACGCAGCTTCTTCAGCTCAGTCTCATCCATGCCAATGCCGCTATCTTCGATGCACAGTACCGGGATGCCTTCCTGCCGGGTACATCTAATATGAATGCTCTTCCTCTCCGGAGTAAATTTTATGGCATTGCTCATGATGTTTCTCAAGGCAATCCTTAGAACATGTGATTCACTATGAATCATCATTTCAGGTTCATCGAAGCTGATATCTATCTGCAATTGTTTCTGGCGTATCTGTCCCTGAAAGAAGCGCAATACCTGCTTAGTGATCTGCACCAAATCCACATCCCGCTTCAACCGCTCCACATCTTTGGTGAAACTGCGGGATTCTATCCAAACCATGATCTCTGCCAGAAGATCTGTTACAGAATCCAAGTTATCGATCACATGGTGGACTATCTCTTGCGAACTGCTGGTCTTAAGATCCTTTCCCAATATCAGCCTGAGGGCTGCAGCGCTATTTGCCGCCGGTCCGCGCACATCGTGGGATATTACCGAAATCAATTTATTTAGCATTGAAAGCGAGTTGTGCAGTTCCTTATTACTCTTTTCCAACAGTCTACTTTGCTTCTTGATCAACTTGTTGGAGCGTTCCAATTCTCTGTTTTTTTGAATGTTTGCCTCATTCTGTTTTTCGATCTTGCCCCGCAAATACTCCGCTTCCTGTTTAGATATCAATCGTTCTGAAAGCTCTGCATAGAGTTCCTTTTGCACTTCGATGTATTTATCCTGATACTCCACGGCACGCCGGAAATCCTGTTTATACTTATAATACATGGCAAAAAGCCGGTTTACATTCAGCTTGTGCTGCATCACATCGGTAAGTTTACTTTGTTCGTCTGCATCATTCAAATATGGGTAGGCCTTTTCGTAATCTCCCTGCTCCATATACATCGTTGCGATAGAAATAAGGGCATTTACATAACCAACTCGATCGTTTTCTACATCCAGATTGGGCAATGCTTCGTCAAAAAGCCGCTGAGCTTCTTCATATCGTTCCATTTTAACACATATGCTTGCAAGCGCGCAGAGAGTATCCGCAGTATGAGATTTGCCAAAATACTCCCTGCTGATCGCCAGGGCTTGTAAAGCATTGTCATAGGCATTGGGGTAATCCTTCATATCGCTATAGGTACGCGCCATATTGCCCAGAATGTAACTCATATAGGGCATATTCTCGCTGGCTCTGGCAATCTCATATGCCTCCCTCTGAACCTCCAAAGCCTTCGCGTTGTTCTTCAAAGGCGTGTAGGAGTTAGCCAGATTGATTAGCGCCGATATTCTTTCGTTTGGCTCAGCTCCATATTTATCCATTGCTTCCAATAGTTCATAGCTGAGGTCGATGGCACGGGCAAACTGCTTGCTGAAACCATGCGCCACGATCAGATTGTTTATGATTGCTAACCATCGGGAATCCTCGGAATCCATCGTTTCGAGCATTTCTTCCCAGATGTTTATCGCCCTTTGGTGATCCCCACGCATGGAATAGATGATGGCAATGATGGATTTCACATGGCTGATTTCGTATTCATCATTATTAGTTTCAGCTAAGTTCAAAGCCCATTGCAATACATCGTTTGCCCTTTTGGTATCTCTGTCATTGATATAATAACGGGCAAGCCCCAGCAATATTTTTATCTCTATGGTATGGTTTTCACTAAAATCATGTTCCGCTATATACTTTCTTACCTCATCAATTATCGTCAGAGCTTTTTCTCTGGGCACTGCGATGAGATCATCTATCAGTTCCAGTATTCTATCTACGTCTTCTTGCGAAAGCTTTTTCTTCATCTTAAACTCCGTGATTAACATACTATCCCAGCTCTATCAAATAGTCAACAAATTTTTTTGCTGGAAATTATTTCATAATTACAATTATAGCCACCATCGATATCGAGTGAAGGTTATGACATGTTTTTTTCAGCACAT
>CAZJJH010000006.1:0-17029 GCA_964546265.1 uncultured Candidatus Cloacimonadota bacterium | reverse complement strand
GATCACTTCTGCTACGAATTCCGGGCTCAAAACACACGACAAAGTGGCTGGACTTACACCGGCTTCCAAAGTGTGGAAGGAATCGCGGATGATTTCTATGTAATGATAGACGCTACTCCCCCGCTTTGGATAGATCAATTAACGGTTGAGAATGTGGGTGTTAACAGCGTAAGCCTTTCCTGGAGTGAAAGCTTCGACCCTCGTTTTGCCGCCTATGAGATCTACTATGGAACGGAGCCCTATCTGGATGATAGCGACTTCTGTTGGGATGCTATGGATGATCCCATGCTTTCGGATCTAAGCACCACCAGTACAACTATCTACGGGCTAAACCCCGGTACTGCTTATTACTTTGCCATCAGAGCGCGGGATACGCTGGACAATGTTTCCGAGTTCTCAGATGAGCTTTCTGCCACCACCACCGGTTCTTCTACCGGAATAGGCCTGGGCATTCAGGTCACGGGAACCGCAGCCCGGCTCTTCTGGGATGCCTATCCGGGAGCCGCATTGTATAACGTCTATCAGGCAGATACTCCTCAGGGTCCGTGGCAATATATAGGACAAACAGCAAATACGGAATACGCACTGGAATTGACGAACAATAAAGCGTTTTTCCACATCAAAGCGGAAAGCAACCCCGCCAAAGATAGCCAAGGAGAAGGAAAATGAAAACGAACAGATTAGTAATAATACTCCTTATCTTTACTACATCAGTGATATGGGCACAAATTGCCAATAAAATCAGAAACCTGGCAAACCGCAACGCGTCGGTGATAAGTGAAGTATACGAGCCCGCCAATAATCTCAGATCCGTATCGGTAAACCGTATCGGTCAGGGAAACACCAGTTCCGAAACCCTTGTGCAGAATCTGAGTGGCGCGGGGATTAGCACTTCAAACGTTGTCTTCACCGGACGCAATGTAGCTGGCGCTACCTTCAGTGGAGCCGTTGATTGCGGGCTGGATTTTGATAGCGGCATCATCCTTTCATCAGGCGCTGCGTCAAACATCATCGGTCCCAACAACAACGCCAGTAAATCCAGCAACAATCAACAAGCCGGCGATGCGGATCTGGATATCATAGCCGGGGATCTTACCTTCGATGCTGCCGTGCTGGAGTTTGACTTCGTGCCACAATATGACAAGATATCTCTGGATTTCGTCCTTGCTTCCGAAGAATATCCCGAAATGATCGATTATGCTGATGTAATGGCTATATGGGTTGATGGCGTAAATATTGCGCTGATTCCCGGAAGCTCCACTCCCGTTTCGATCGGGACTATCAACCATGTATTGAATAGCGAACTGTATGTGGACAACAGTCCCGACAACAACAACTATTCTGCCCCCTACACAGCTCCCTACGATCTGCAGGCTGATGGCTTTACACGTTCCCTGAGGGCTTTAGCGAATGTGAGCCCCGGCACCGAACATCATATCAAGATTGCCATAGCGGATATCGCAGATAACGTCTATGATAGCTGGCTGATACTAAAAGAAGAAAGCTTCATCAGTGCCGCAGATCTGGTGACGGACTATAGTGTACCTGCAAATCCTTACCCTGGTGTAGAATATGATCTCACGATTTCTGTGGAAAACCGCGGTCCTGTAAGCGCTCAAAGCGTTGTTGTAGATTTCCGCTTGCCCTTTGGTGCTACTTTTGTGAGTGCGCCCGGCAACGTTTCTATGAATGGCGATATCGGCATAATTGAGTGGGCTTCCATTGCTTCCGGTGCTTCCGCTTCTGTAGTAATCCAGGTTACTTCGGAGGTGGATATGGAATGGGGAGAAGCAGTAGCAATTGCAAGCAGCAACACTCTGGAAGCCAACGAAAGTGACAACCGCTCCATTCCCTGGCAGGCTCCATTTGCCATGAGTAAAACTTATGATGCTACTGAAGACCAAATCCTGGAAATAGATTGGCAGAATGGTTTATTCTTCCAAAGCAGTTTTTCGGGCCTGGAATTTCCCACGATCGAGATCATCCAGCAGCCCACAAGCGGCAATTTGGTGATCGGCGACAAAGGATCATTTACTTTCAGTCCCTCTGCAGATTTCTTTGGTATGCTTAGCTTTAGTTATATTCTGCATGACGGTCAATACAGTAGCCCCGAAGCCAGCGTAGTATTAGACGTGGCTAATGTATATGACCCCATCACCATCAACTTGGAATCAGATTACTTTATTACTGAGGATAGCTACCTTAACCTGCTTTATGAAGATATCATCAGCAATCCCGATTCCGCTCCCCTTGCCGTTTCTGTGCAAGACTTTGCTCAAGGCACATGGCAAGCTGGTGAAAGCGCTCTGAGGCTTACGCCAATCACCAATTGGTTTGGTTCCAGCCCCTTCACCGTACACGTGTACGACGGCAGCCAAAACTACCAGGAAAGCTCTTTTTTGCATGCTTCCCCTATACAGGATCTCTCACTTGAGCCTGCTTTGATGGATTTTGGTTCGGTTGCCCTGGGAGAAAGCGCAACTTTGCGTTTACTCATTCACAACCTTGGAAACCAGATAGTGCAACAGCAGCCTCCCTATATAAGCATCGATAACCCGGTCTTCAGCATAGTAACAATGCCGGTTACGTTAATCACGCCGCACAGCAGCGCTTATTGCGATGTTATGTTCAGCCCGGTTGAGATTACAGACTACACTGCTACGCTGAGCGTTACGACCGATGTTTTTGGTGAATCTCCCATTTCTGTTCCCCTGTTGGGAAGCACTCTGTCCCTGCCCGAAATTGCCGTGGAACCAGAAGAACTAAACCTGAGCTGGGCGAGCGGCAACAGTTATCAAGCAGAGATAGATATCTCCAACACCGGAGCTACGGATCTAGACTATCAAGCCAGTATAATCCAGGGCCCACCCTGGTTGAATCTGGAAAGTAGTAACGGCACGATAGCCCCGGATATGGCAGCTGGATTAATAATTACTGCGGATCTGGATATGGTGGCAGCCGCACAATATAGTGCAACGCTGCTGATCCAATCCAACGCCGGCAACAATCCCGCTGTGGAAATACCCATCCAAATCAGCGTCAGCGGCATCCCTGATATTGTGTTAGCTCAGGATCCTATCAATTTTGGCTCGCAATACACCGGTCAATTCCACACCAGGGTTCTTACAATACAGAATATCGGTTCTGACGTTTTGGAGATGAGCTTTAGCACCACCAATGCTGCTTACGCTGTGGAAATTCAGCATATGCAAATCCCTGCCTTCTCTCAAGAGAACCTGAATATTAGCCTATTTGGGGCAAATTCCGGTAATTACGAGGCAGAGCTGCAGATTGTGAGCAACGATCCGGACATGCCCCAGATCACCATTCCTCTGCAGGCCACGCTGATTATGCCCCCCGCCATCTCCCTCTCCGAAAGCGAGATTACGATATTCGGCATTGGCGAAAACTTCTCCGGAACTCAGCTGCAGATTAGCAATGATGGTGAAGAAAACCTGAGCTGGACCGTGGATCTGGAAGATATGGGCTACAGCACAGGATGGCTGGATCTGAACCCGGATAGCGGTAATCTGACCCCGGGTGCTTCGCAAACCATTAGCTTGAGCTGCATCCCCACCGGGCTTGCTCCGGGCATGCACCAACTCAACCTGATATTTGCATCCAATGATATATATCGCCCCAATCTGCCATTGAACCTGAAATACATCAAGCAGGCTTATCACATTTGCAACTATGACAATACCGATAACGCCAATAGCGGCGTTCCGGATATGGATATGGGCGTGCCGATAGTGCACAATTCGCCCAAGGCTCCGATAGAGTTTATTATCTACAACAACATCCCCAGCGTGGAAAGCGCCAAACTGGTAATAAACGCCAGTGACTTGGATTCTTACGAAAACTGTCCGGTTTATCTAAATGATCACAGCCTGGGCGTGCTAATGGATGAATACACCGTGTTTCAGCTTGATCCCTCATGGTTGAGCTCGCAAAACCTGGTTAGAATAGAGATCGATACCTACGAGCAGGGCGATGGTGTTCAGGTAAACATGGGGCAGCTAGTTTTGAACAGCATTGCCCTTGATGCCGCGATACGCTATATAATTCTAGATAAATACACCTATATCGCCGGTGAAGATATTAGCGCTCAGATCGAGATCGACAGCCAGATGGCAAATCAAGAAGTGCTGGTGCACAGCTCAATCACCGATGCGCAGGGAAACAAATTGCAGACACTGAACAGGACTTTGATCCTCAACGGTAACAGCGATGATTCCTTTACCGAAAACCTGATCCTCCCGGAATCCCTTGCCAGCGGCTTCTACCACGTGCTTTGCGAAGTGTATGATCTGGAGACGGGACTCTTGCAGGATAGCCATGATGCCCAATTTGAAGTATTGCCAAACCAGGCCAGAATCTCACTTTCTGCTTCGGAGATAGATTTTGGCATTATCCCGGCTGGATTACCCAGCAGCGCAAGCATTGCTGTGCAAAACACTGGCAATATGCCTTTGCAGATATCAGAGATCAGCTCCCCCTTCGCCGGGCTAAGCTTCGATCCGCCACTTGCTACTATAAATGCTGGAGCAGAGCAGATATTTGAAATCACTCTGCAAAGTTCTGAGCTCGGTGAGCTGGATACCACATTCAACTTCTATAGCAACGATCCCCAGAACCCGGCGGCAGAAGTAGCCATCAGTGCCCGGCTAATTGCCAATATTCCATATATCAGCGTATATCCCCACTATCTGGATTTCTCCACCTGTTTTATTGGAGACTCTTCCACCCTTCAGCTTGAGATCAGCAACCTGGGGCCCCAGCCCCTGGAGATCACGGATGTGCTTCTCCCCCATGCAGATTTCAACTGTGTTCCGCAATCTGCAAGCCTGGAATATCTGGAAAGCTCAATCTTCAGCATAAGCTTCAGCCCCTTAAGCGAAGGTGATTTCAGCGGTTCGATCAACATATTATCGAACGCCGATAACCAGCCCGAGATGGAGATTCCGGTTTATGCCAGCGCCGGCTATCCACCCCAGATAGAGATAAGCCCCGCAGTACTTAACGCCAATGCCGAAAGCGGTGCCAGCGCCGAACTTGCGCTGATGATCAGCAACAGTGGCGGATCTGAACTTAAGTGGGCGTTAGACGAAAACCTGGGCAAAGCGCTTAAGCTTAAGGGCTATAGCATCGCCACTCCCCAATATGCCCGCATTCCAAATCGGGGAGAAATCCAGCTCGCAAATGGCAGCTTCAGCATCTTCAGCTGGTTCAGAGTGGATTCAAATCTGGGCGGTTCTTCTTCTGGGAATCCCTCCACCGGAGGCAAGCAATTCATCTTCAGCAAATCCAGCTCCGCAAATGACGGCTATATCGGGCTCTATTGCGAAGGAGTAGCAAATTCGGTGAATGGCAAGAAACTAGTACTCCAAGCCCGCAACTCTTCCAGCGTAAAAAACCTGATCACCGAAAACTGTATATTCTTGAATGAATGGAATCACATAGCGATTGTTTATAGCGATAACCAGGCCCATCTATACTTAAATGCAGAACTCTTGGGAAGCCTGGATCTACCCGGTTTTATCGGCAATACCGATCCTTGGATTTTGGGCAAATACAATCCCACCAGTTCACGTCACTACTTGCTGGAAGGCGCTCTGGATGAATTTGTGATCTTCCGTGAAGCCAAAAGCATCGAATTCCTGAAACAGCGAATGTTCACCCGCTTCAACCCCTATGAACAGAGTCTTAGTGCATATTGGAACTGGGATGAAGGTACAGGCGCAGATACCAGTATCTACCATACAATGGCAAATCTCATCGGTAGCCCTTCCTTCATCGATTCTGCAATTAGCCAAACTCCTGCCTGGATTCAGATCGACCCCGCCTGGGCTGATGCACAGGCTGGTACCGGGCAAAGCGTTATACTTAACCTTTCTGCAGCAGATTTCCTTGCAGCTGAATACAACGCAATCCTGAACTTACGCTCAAATGACTTTACAGATCCCCTGCTAACCGTGCCCCTCAATTTCGTCGTGAGTGGCGATGCAGGCATTGCTTTGAGTAGTAGCAGCATAGATTTTGACCAAGTGATTATCAATACCACAGAAAGTAGTGGTCTGAGTATCACAAACAACGGTAGTGCAGAGCTGGAGATAAGCGATATCAGCTCGGACAACTCGGCTTTTACCACCGCTGTTACCGATATCCTGATCCAACCCGGAGAAAGCTACCAATTACAGATCAGCTTCAGCCCCATCGCTGTCGAAGAATACAACGGAACTTTAAGTTTCCTGACCAATGCCCCGGATCTGCCTCAGATGCTTATTCCTCTCTCCGGTTTGGGAGCCCTCCCCCCTTTGATGGAGTACTCTCCTGCTTCTTTCGCTATTGCTATGGACTATGGCGATAGCCAGGATATGCATGTAAACATCAGTAATTCACAAGGCCTGCCCTTGCGCTACCATGCTGAACTGATTGAAACCAGCCGCAGCAATGTAGATGGGATCTACCCCGGTATGGAAACCGAAAGCCGCGGTATCTGCTGGCACAAGGGAAAGCTCTATTTCATCCGGCAGGGTTCAAACCTGCTAAAACGCTATGACCCAATTACCCAAACCATCGATGCAGAATATGCTATTCACAACAATGCCTACAGCATCACCAGCGATGGCGACAATCTCTATATTGGCTCCAGCACCGGCAGAATCTACAAATACAACAGCAATCATGTAATGGAAAGCAGCTTCCAACCATCTTTGGTGAACTTTGCCGCTACCCTGTGTTATGCCAACTCTTCCATCTATGTAATGGATGTGAACGGAGCAAACAAACCCATCTACAAATTCTCTCCCGCCGGTGCCTTACAAGCTCAATACAGCGGAACCCTGAGCCGCAGCAGCCAGATTATTCATGTGCCGGAGCACACCGGGGCACCATTCTATGCCCTGCAATCCGGCTTGCAACGCCTGGTAAGCTTCAGTATCGGCAGTTCAGGGATCCAGGTAGCCGATACTCTGAGTTTGAACATGGCATCATGCTATTCACTTGCTCACAATGGCAGAGATCTCTATATCCTGCAAAACGATCTGGATTATGCTCAGCGCGTGGAAGATGGCTACAGCGAATTCAATTGGCTTAGCATGCAAAATCCTGATGGCTCCGTAAGCGCCGGCAACAGCGATCAATTGCTATTAAGCTTCTCTGCCTTAAACACCTTTGCGGGTAGCTATAATGCCCTGCTGAAGATCCATACCAACGATCCGCAGAATTCTGTGGTAGATATTCCTGTCAGTATGCAGGTAAGCGGAATCGCTCAGTTCAGCGCAGAGCCCCAGGAAATAGATTTTGGGAACTGCTATCTTGGCTATCCTGAAACCGAAACCCTGCGCATAGAAAACAACGGCAGCGCATATCTGGAACTTGTTGATATCTCTTGCACTGCGGGCTTCAGCCCTTCTCAGACTACGCTCAGCATCCCACCCTGGCAAGCCACTGATTTGCAGGTGACCTATTCCCCCGGTGAATTAGGCGAAGATACCGGAATACTCAGCATGCATAGCAACGATCCCCAAGTGCCTCAGCCGGAGATATCCCTTGCCGGCACCTGCTTGCAAGCCCCCGGCATAGTGCTGAACCCAATGCAGATAGAAAGCAGCTTGATGAACGACGCCACTGCCCAAATCCCGGTGCAAATCCAAAATACCGGAGTCTCTACTCTGGATTTCAGGATTCAGATCTCAGATTCTGCACAACGAGACGCCACCATCCGCTTACCCGGAGAAAACCTGGGCACCATTCCCTTTGCAGAACAGATCAGCGGAGCTATTGTTCTGAACAACAAGCTTTATGGCGTTAGAAATAGCCAGGCAGATCTTGTTTGCTACGACCTCGCTGATTCGCAATTGGAGGCCACATACCTCATCCACGACCTCCCCTATGCAATTGCCTGGGATGGAAGCAGTTTCGTGATTGGTGGAGAGGGTGGCATCCTTTACTATTACCATCCTGAAGATCTAAGGACAGACGAACGCAGCACTCCCTTCAAAACCTTTGCCACCGGCATCAGGGGCTTGCCTGCCTTCACCTTTGACAACAGCGATCTGATCGTTGCGCAAGCCTTTGCCGCATCGCCCACTCCTCTGCGTATATTCGACTCCTCAGGCATCCTTGCCAGCGTTCAAACTTTGAACAAAGGTGGTATTTCAGCACTCTACAAGATACCCCAATTCTACTCTGTTGGCATCTATGCTTACCAAAACGTAATCGTAGATGAAGAACCTGCCGGCGGCAAGATACTTACTCTCAGGCGCAACGCCCAGAGCTTTAGCATAATGGACGAAATAGACGCTTGGGATGGCACCATCAGCTACACCCTGTGTCACGATGGCAACGATTTTCTGTATAGCGGCTACGCAGGCCCCATCCAACGCATTGACGACGGTGTGTGGTTGGGCACCACCCTATTCACCGGTTCCCTGGGAGAAATGGAGAGCACGGAAATGCCCCTGAAACTTGCGCCCAATGGCATCGATGGCGGAAGCTACAATGCCTTTGTAAATGTGAGTTCAAATGATCCCGCTTCCCCAGTTCTTACTCTTCCAGTAAGCCTGCAGTTGAGCGGTTATCCTGCCTTGCAGATCACGCCTGCTCAAGCGATGTTGGACAGCACTTTAATCGGCAACACCAGGATTCTGACCCTGATGCTCTTCAATCCGGGCTCGGATCTGCTTCAAGTGAACTCAATCAACTCATCCAATCCTGATTTCAGCGTCATACCGGAATCACTCGAACTGCCGCCTCATACAAACAGCAGTCTGGAACTCAGTTTCAGCCCATCCCAGCCGGGCGAGATATCCACAACTCTCAGCTTCAGTACAAACATTACCGATAGCCCCGTCATCAGCTACGAGGTGCTCGGATATGGCAAGACGCCTGCTCCAGAACTGGTAGTAGTGCCTACATCCCATAACTTTGGCAGTGTATATACAAACGCCAGCCAAATCAAGAATGTCCGGCTTAGAAACACCGGAACTGCCACTCTGATTATCGATTCCTACAGCTGTACCGAAGATGTATTTAGCACCACAGCACAGTTCCCGCTCACTATTGCAGCCGGGGATTCTATGCTGATGACCATCAAGTTCAGCCCCACTTCCGCTCAGCTCTATGCAGCAGCCTTTAGTTTGAACAGCAATATCGGAGCCCCAAGACATATTCAACTTTCCGGAACTGGACTCACTCCTTTGCCTCATCTGGAGCTTACACCGGCAGCCCTAAATCTTGGCAATCCAGTAGTATCAGTAGCAAAGCACTATCAATTCAAGATTTCCAATACAGGTCAGCTTCCTCTGCAAATCAACTCTATCAGCAGTAGCGATCCAAATCTGGAAATTGGAGATTTCCCCTCCAGCATCTCTATGGCCACCTTCGTATTGGTGGATCTCAGCTATATAGCCAGCACCAGTGGTCCCATCAACGGTGAGATCATCATCCAAAGCAACGATCCTGACAACCTCTCCCTGGCATTGCCATTCTCGGGAACTGCCATCATCGGAAACGCTATCCTGGATCCCTCCCCACAGAATGTGATCTTCCCGCTTACCTTGGTCGGTGCGGTTGCTACACAAAGCATCAGCATCTCCAATACCGGCAATCTGCCCTTAAAGATTAGCTCTATCGGCTTTAGCCACAGTGCCTTCAGTTCCCCTACAGATTCCCTGGAGATAGCCCCTCAATCCAGCGCAGAGATCCCCATTGAATTCGCGCCTACTGAGCCCGGTAGCACCCAGGCGGTCATGCTGCTCCGCAATAACAGCCAAACTGCAAATTACCAGATCTCCCTGCAGGGCAGCGCAGAACATCATATTCACTACAGCCTGAATCCGGAGTATCTGGATATCAGCTCCATGCAAGAGGAAATCGTTACCACCGCCATTAACCTTAGCAACCCCAGCAATGGCAGCCTCAGCTGGAATGCCTCATGCGATGCCCCCTGGCTGCAGCTGAGCCCGGCTGCCGGTAATCTAAGTGCGGGCACAAATATGGATATCCAGATTCAGGTAAGCACCATGGATCTGCTCTACGGACAATACGATGCGCAGATTTTGCTTTTCTCCAATTCTCAAAGCCAGGCCACGCGAAGCATTCCGGTTTACCTGAACTATTCTGAATTTGGTTACACCAGTCTGGATAACGAAGATAACCAGGGCTCGGGTAATCCGGATGGAGATATGGATGTGCTGATTGGCTCTTCCTCTCCGCTTGCACCAATCGAGTTCAACATCTTCCTGGATGAAGCCGAAATCTATAATGCCCAGCTGGAATTGCTTGCCCAAAGCGTTCTGCCGGGGCATGAACACAAAGTATATGTAAATAATTACTTGGTGGGATATCTTTCTGCACCAACAGCTACGATGCAGAATTCATATTTCAATCTGGATCCCACCGTACTGAATTCCGCACCTCAGATTCCAAACACCGTAAGAATCGTTCCAGATGCCCTGCATTACGACTCCAATGGCATCATGATTATGTGGGGCAATATCACCTGCAATCGCGAATTTAGCAACGCTAGCATTACAGAGCTCAGCTATCTGCCCCTGATGCCGGTTCCAGGCTCTCAGCTTAGCCTTAATCAATATGTGCAAACAAATCTGAATGCGCAAAGCGTGCGGGTCTCCAGCAAATTGTTCAATTCTGCCCAGGAACAGGTTCTAAACACCCAGACCAGGATGATGAACTTGCTGGCATACCAGCCGTCCTTTACCACCGTGATCTGGAATCTTGCAGATATTGATCCCGGATCTTACTATGCTCTGGTGGAAGTATTCGATTCCAATAGCAACACCCTACAGGATCAAATGCAATTGCCCATCATGATTCTTGCCGATGAGCCCATGATTTCACCGGCACAGCAAAGCCTGGATTTTGCTGAAGTATATCCCGGCTACGAATACACCCTTCCTTTGCCAATATCGAACCTTGGTGCGGCGGAATTGGAAGTAAGCTCCTTAAACTTCAGCAACCCTCAGTTCTATTGCGATGTACCGCAGTTCAGCGTTGCTTCTGGCTCCAGCTATGAACTTCTGATTCATGCCAATCTCAGCAGTGAAGGTAGCCAGGACGCAACGCTCAGCATTAGCAGCAACGATCCTGCAAATCCCTCCATCGGAATAAATCTAAGTGCTACCGGAGTGCCGGCTCCCCAGCTGATGCTCTCTACCAGTAGCATCAGCTTGCAAATGGATCAATACGCTTATCTGCCATACAGCCTTGCCTTTAGCAACACCGGTTTGGGTGATCTCACGATATCTGAAGTGCAGATTCTGGGCATGGATTGGCTGGAGTATCAGCTCCTGGGAGCAACCCTGTTACCTTCTGAGGCAGGGAGTCTGGATCTGATCTTCAATAGCACCGGTCTTGAGGTCGGCTTGTATTACGGTCAGATAGTGCTGATAAGTAACGATCCCGCCCAGCCTCAAACCACGATACAGATAATCGTGGAAATCAGCCCCATCGCGCTGGTTGCAGAATTCAACGCAGACCCCATCAGCGGATACGCTCCTCTGGAAGTAAGCTTTAGCTCGCTTTCATACACTACCGATGGCTCCCAGATAACTTCCTGGGAATGGGATTTTAATGATGACGGAATTGTGGATAGCGTTGCCGAAAACCCCAGCTTCAGTTACAGCAGTTCTGGCAGCTTTGCGGTTACGCTGAAAGTTACCAACGATGCCGGAGCTACCCATCAAACGCGCAAGCCGGATTTCATATTTGTGCTCAATAGTGCACCGCAAATCGCCGAAGCTCTGGAAGCGATCCAGTTAACTGAGGATATCCCTCTCTTGGATTTTGACCTCAGCCCTTATTTCAGCGATCCGGATGGGGATCAGCTTAGCTACACTGTAAGCGAAAGCCCAAATCTCACCTTCAGCATTACGGGTTCACTTCTTAGCATCTACCCCGCAGAAGATTACTATGGCTCCCAGCAGGTACTTATCCACGCTACAGATCCCTATTCTGCTTCTGTATCTCAAAATGTATGGATCAATGTAGTTGCCGAAAACGACGCTCCGGGATTTGTGGAGCTACCCCCATATCTGGAATTCCTGCGCTATACGGATTACACGGTAGATTTCAGCCCACATGTGCAGGATGTGGATACAGATATCCAGTTGCTCAGCATTTCGATAGCCGGTAACACTAATTTCACTTGGCAGGCGCAGGGACTTTCCATTACCTTCAGCGCACCTGGGGATTGGTTTGGCGAGGAAGAAGTAACAATCATCCTGAACGATAACTTTGGTCGCAGCATCAGCTCCGAAACCATCTCCATCCGCATATTAGAAAGCCTGGTGGCATCCTTCACTGTTAGCACTACGGATGTCCTCGCCGGTGTCCCGCTGCAGTTCCAAAACACCAGCCCCGGCAATATCACCCATTTTGAATGGGATTTTGATAACGACAGCATCGTAGATAGCAACGAGGAAAATCCCGTCCATGTGTATGCCTTGGGTGGAGCCAAGAGCCCAAGATTGAAGGTGATGCACAAGGTGGATGAGGATGTGATCCACCAGAGTGAATACACCTTTGTGGATGGCATCTTTGTGCGCGGTACAAATATCCCCGGCGGAAATGCCGTAGGCAGCTGGGTATTGGAAAACGCGCCCTACAACATTACCGGAGCCATCGTTGTGCCTGCCGACAGCCTGCTCAGCATCGATCCCGAAGTGCAGGTAAACATCGTAAGTGAGGATGTAAGCATTACTGTACGCGGAAGCCTGCAGGCGGAATCAGTAAACTTCAGCCCCATCAGTACAGACCGCTGGAAAGGCTTTGTAATAGAAAACGATGTTGAAAGCCTTAACCTCAGTAATAGCAGAGTTCAGAACGCTGAAATACCCTTCCTGATAAGGGGAAATGCCTCCCTAAGCGGTTGCGTTATTGCAAAAGACAGCCTGCTGGTATTTAACCAGGAATCCGGTATCGCCATCCTCGATGCAGAGCAGGTATCCCTGCAAAACCTCGATATTCAGAACTACAATACCGGAATCCAGATCGATAGCGAATTTACCGCCAGCGCGCCCACCCTCTCCAATATTCGCATCAGGAGTTCGGCAAGCGCAGTACGTACCGATGCCACCGGCATCAAGCTGAGTGGTCAGATATCGCCTATCTTCGAAAATGTAGAAATTGATAACTACAGCGTTGGAATCCTCTATGAAGGTGATAACACCAGCCTCGCGGCTCCGCCCACGATCTCCAACGTGCGTATTCGCAATACCTCCAGCACCGTAAGAAGCCTCAGCACCGGCATCAAGATCCTGAATCTGCGGGAAGTAACGGTTAGTCAGGATAGTCTCTCGGGATGCAGCACTGCCATCGATATCCAAAACGAAAACCCTCAATTGGTGAACCGTCCCACAATCTCAAATATCCGGATCCGCAATACCGGCAATACGGTGCGCACCCAAACCACCGGCATCAAGCTGGAAGGTAATCTGCTTTTGCGCATCGACGATGTGGATATCGAGGATTACAGTAATGGGATCAGCCTGATCGGCACCAATAACAGTCTGCTCACCACTCCCTCCACTATCTCAAACATCCGCGTGCGTAACACCGGAAACACGGTTAGGGAAACGGGAATCGGCATCTATATTCGGGATTTCCCCCGCATTACAGTGATAAATGATTCCATCTTTGGCTACAATGAAGGCATAAAGCTGCACAATAGCAATCCTGCTCTTGCCAATAAACCCACTCTCTCCAATATCCGGATCCGCAACACAGGCAACACGGTGCGCAATTCCGGTACAGGCATAAGCCTCATGCCCGGCATCTTTGCCCTGGTATCCGATTGCCTGGTGCAGGATTACGCTCTGGGCATCCGTGTTCTGGGAACAGAAGCAGATATTCGAGAAAACCGCTTGGTAGATAACGACCTGGCTATCCATCTGGAACAAGCTGCACCTCAAACAAGAGTGGAATACAACGAAATCCTCCGCACGATCTGGAACGACCTGAACCCAGCAACCGCCATATCCACGGATCGTTGCCAAGACTCGAAGCTCTATAACAATACCATTTATAATTACGGTAATGCCCTGGCAGCCATCGGCTCTGTGCTGGAGTTTAAAAATAACATCGTTTGGGCACCGGCTCTGCTGGAAGATATCATCAGTTCCAATAGCAGTACCATCGCCGTGGATTACAACAACTTCCGCTTGGCTGAAGCCTGGCCCGGCATGGGAAACCTGACCCTGGACCCGCTCTTTATCAACGAAGCAGACCTCGATCTAAATCTGCATTACGACAGCCCCATGATAGATTCCGGTGATCCGCTTCTGGAACCGGATCCGGATGGTAGCACCCGGGACATCGGCGCCAACATCTATCTGCATAAGGCAGATTTTGAAAGCGACATGCGCTTCGTTAGTCCGGGACAAAGCATCCAATTCAACAATCTGAGCTGGGGGCATCCCGCCGATATCAGCAGCTTCTTCTGGGATTTTGATAACGACGGAGCCATCGATAGCACTATCGAAAACCCCAACTGGACTCCCACTGAACTTGGCAGATACGATGTAAAACTCGTCATCCAAACTGGCAGCCTCATCGATAGCCTGCTATTACTAAACCACGTTCTGGTGCAGACCATCCAGCTAAATCCCCCGCAAAATCTGAGGATAAGCGTATCCTATCCCGATCTACAACTCTCTTGGGATCCGGTGATCTCAGATGTGTTTGGAGATAACGCCAGCCCGGATTTCTATCTCTGCTACGCCAACAACGCACCCAACGGCACTTTCCGCTTTGTGGGCGAAACTCAGGGCGAAACCGATTGGACCCATAGTGACGCGGCTACCACAGAACGCATGTTCTACGTGGTAATCGGCTTCACCGGCACCAGAGAAGACCTTATGAATTTCCTGGGCAGTCGCGGAAGCACTATTCAGATCAGCCCCGCCCTGCCCCCCTACCACCAAAACCTGAAAGCCAAAACCAAGACTCCTTAGTCCAACTCCCCCTACACAAATCCACACACAGCGCCTGTTCTACCCAATAGAACGGGCGCTTGTTTATCTAAGAATGCCCGATAGTGTCTTTACTCATCTATCCATCAAAACAAGGATTGAAACATTATATATGCCAATTCTTGAACTATGGCTTTGACGGTCTTTACTCATTCATTTTCTTTTTTTTTCCCCGCTGTATAGCGGAACCCCCATACCCCGGTGCATAAGCTGCAGGCGCCAGAGTATCTTCTGTGTTCAAGTAATTGGGGCTTACCGGAAATCCGGCTTGACAGAAAGATGCCTTTATTTAAAGGGGTAGGTATGCATCTTAAATAAAAACCTTTAAGGAAATCCTGGTGGAAAACTTAGAATCTAAGGCATTAAGTGAAAATCTCCGCGAAACCAAAGTGGCAGAGATTCAGCTTGATGCATCAGCGCAGTGGCTTTTGGAGCTTTCAAGAGATTATTTTGGTGTAAACCAACGTTTACGGGCATTTTTGGAAGAATTGTACCATCCCTTTTCCAACCCCGGGATCAGCCTGAGCTTAATGCGCGCCAGCATCTTAGGTGACTTCTGGTGGTTTGCCGGCAATCCCCAACGCAAAAAGATATTTTCCATCATTTTGGATCTGTATAGAAAAGCGGAATCCCTCTGCGGCAAAGATGCGGTTCGTAAACAGCTCTTTAGCGACTTTTTGGAATTTTCTCAGGTGGTCTGTGACGAAGGTGTCAGCGAGATATTTGAAGAGCTTCTGGAAATGCTGGGTGTGTTTATCAGGGAAAACGTGAGCCTCTTTATCCGGCTGAGTACTCAAGCCCGGCGCAGCCTTGTTATGCTGGGAAGCAATTGTGCAGATAAAGCGCAGGTTCTTGAACTTCTAGGCTTGGTTCTGAAAGAGAATCTGCAATACTGGAAAAAGAGCACCAATATTGTGCAGTGGATCAAATCCATCAAAAAGCAGGACGAAAACATCGATCTTTCTGGCTTGCCGGGGCACAGCTTTTATCTGCATTGGCTCCGCCATGTAGAAGATGCCGTCGCAATCGAGGATTTCAAGATAGTTCCTGCATTTTCTGAGATTGCCACTTTGCACCGGGATTACATTCGCGAATTTACTTCACTGAGCCACAGAGTGCAATACATCTTCTTCCTTTTGGGGCTGCCTACCATGGTGGATATGATGGATCATCTCTTATGGGATCTGAACCGTCAACTGGCGGATATGTATCGGGAGCTTTCCATTGATGAAGTTCGCGATATGATAGATACTGTATTTGCTACTCTGAACAGCTTTAAAACCAGCCACATGAGCATTGTATTAGATTGCGTTCTTACCCTGGGAAAAGCCGTTTTAAAGGGCAGTGATGGCTCTTTGCACAGGCAGATCATAGGGCATATCGTGGAGCTTGGTTTCACCGCGCCCGGAGAGGTACGCATCGCCGGAGACTGGCAGATTGAAGTAGATAAAAACCATGTGAAACATCTGCGCATCCTTCTGGAACTGATCGCAATAAACCCTTTTCAATACAAAGATCTTTTAGCTTTTACCATTATCAGCATCAGCCGTCATGGGGTTTTCATTGCCGATACTGACCTTTTCCAAAAAGATGTTTCTGCCTTTTTGGGTTCCAATATCCAAGCCATCTTTGTGCAAAGCAAGCATTTACTACGCAAGTTTCCGGTTTTCTTCAATGAAATCGGAGCAGAAGGAGAGATTCGCGACGCCAGCACCACGCTGGATGAGCTTTCCCAACGCCAGGATAGATTGATCCATTTTCTTAGAAAACAGGTGCATACCGAAAGTAATAATACGCACATCACGTTGATCGAAAGGATCTTGCGCTATTGGCTTACCTTGGATCCCAGCCCTTTGCAAAAGATTATCCCGCAGGACGTTTGGGAAGGAATTCAGGTGGCTGACGAGCGCACCAAAAGGCAAAGTGAAGCATGCAAATCCTTTCTCAGCCGGCATGAACTGAGCGATAGCGAATTGCTTGCACTTTCCTGGCAAAAAGTGGAAGCCATCTTTTCCACAATCGATGAAGATTAT
>CAZJJH010000005.1:6918-18379 GCA_964546265.1 uncultured Candidatus Cloacimonadota bacterium | reverse complement strand
GGGTATCCCAGAGTGAATCCCGGAAACAACGCCATTCTGGTGCAACACAGTGAAGATAAGATAGACAAAACCCTCAGTCAGTTTATCGCCAGGATGCCAGAATGCTTAGGAATTAACAACCACATGGGCAGTCTTGCTACAGCGGATCCTGATATAATGCAGGCAGTGATGAATACACTAAAAAGGCACAACAAGCTGTTTCTGGATAGCAGAACCACAAATGTATCTGTTGCATATCAAACAGCTCAGAAAAGCCACATAAAAGCCTTTCAGAACGACATCTTTCTGGATAGCCCCAATATCAGTTCCGCAACAATGGAATCTAAGATAAGCAGAGTAATCCAATTAGCCGATAGCAGACACCACGTAATTGCTATTACGCATTGTCACAATCAGGAAAAACTGGATTATCTAATAGAATTTGTGAAACGAATCAAACAGGCGGGTTTCACCCTGGTACCGCTTTCCAAGATCGGGGAGCGCGATATTCCGGAGATATTATGAATTTAGTTCAAGCCATTTTTTTAGGACTCGTGCAAGGGCTTACGGAGTTTATTCCGGTTAGCTCTTCCGGGCATCTTGTTTTGGCACAACACTTTTTAGGAATTGAATCCTCTGCCGATATCAGCTTTGAGATTTTTATGCATTTGGGCACCTTGCTAGCTGTAGTGATATTTTTCCGCAAGCAGTTGTGGGAATTGTCCGTATCCCTGTTCCAGTGGAAGGACAGCCTGGAAGGTGAAACACACCGCAAAAATAGAGCTACGATCGTTTATCTGATCGTTGCTACATTTGCCACCGGGGTTTTTTATCTGTTCTTCAAGGATGCCTTGAAAAATGCGTATACGAATCCCGTGTTTGTTGCTGCAATGCTGATTATTACCGGTGCTGTTATTTTTGCGTCGGATTTCGTAAAAAACACTTCCATACCCTCCTCAAATACAGGATTCATAAAAGCTACCCTCATCGGACTGGCGCAGGGAGTGGCGATTATTCCCGGAATCAGCCGTAGCGGATCCACTATCGCAGCGTCTCTTTTTTGTGGGATCAAGCGTAGGGATGCAGCTCACTTCTCTTTTTTACTTTCTATCCCCGCAATCCTGGCAGCAAACATTGGAGAGCTGGAAGCCCTTACGAATATGGATGCCTCCATATTGCCTATGTATATAAGCGGGTTTGTTGCCTCATTTTTCAGTGGATATCTGGTGATCGCTTTCCTCATCCGCCTCATCCAGGCAGGTTCGCTGAAGTATTTTGCCTATTACGTTTGGCTGGTGGCAATCGTAGCTATAGTGTTGCTGATGTTCTAATATGGAAGAAAAAAGCAATAGCGCCTTAAACTTCGATGCACGAAATGTAAGTTTGGGTAAGAACTACCTGCTGGTAGGCGCAGAAGCCTATCTCAGCGATAGCGTGCAAAAGCAGATCAGCGGGAAACTGAGGCAAGATCAGGATATAGATATCTCCACCCTCTATGCGGATGAAGTAAAATCCGGAGATCTGATTGAATATCTGGATACTTTCACTATCTTCTCAAGTTCCAAACTCATTGTGATCAAAAACTGCGAGAAATACTTGAAGAAAGAACTGGAGATCATAGCGGCATATTTTGATGCCCCATCCGAAATCCAGACTGTAGTTCTGATTACTGAAAAGATAGATCTGAAATACAATGCATGGAAAACCATCAAAAAGAATTGTGAATACGTAAGCTGCGATCCCCCTCGCTTTGCCGGAGATATCCGGAATTGGTTGATGGTAGAGCTCAAGCGCAGAGGGAAGGTGATGGCTCCTAGCGCGATTCAGGAGTTTACAGCGCGCATTGAACTGGATTATTTCTATGCTGCAAATGAACTAACGAAAATACTGCTGTTAATCGGAGATCGCAAACAGATAAGCGAAAGTGACGTAATTACCAGCCTGGTCGGATCCAGAGCCGGAACTCAGATCGATTTCTTCCGGGCTTTGGGAAATCGCAATATCAAAAACGCATTGGAATCGGTATGCTTGATGTTACAAGGTGATGCAGAACCCCTGCAGATATTCTTCAGCCTCTATAGATTCTTTATGAATCTCTATAAAATCCAGTTGTTACGTGCCAAACGCTTAACTGATACCGAGATCATGCAAAAACACATTGCGGAAATCTTCTTTAGCCAAAGAAAGGAATACTTGGCCTTTGCAAAAAATTATAGCATCAATGCACTGCGCCAGATATTCGGGATCCTGCTGGAAACTGATGCTGATCTAAAAAGCAGCCTTACGGACAAAACGCTGCAACTGGAATTGTGTATTGTAAAGGCCTTGAATACCAAATGAAGAAAAGCGGAATTCTGCTCCATTTTACCAGCCTCAGTACCGATTTTGGCATTGGGGATCTGGGTCCCGCAGCATATCGCTTTGCAGACTATCTGGTAGAATCCGGACATAAGATCTGGCAGATATTGCCTCTTAACCAACCCGGGTATGGAGATTCTCCATACAACCCAATATCGGCATTTGCAATGAATGAATACCTGATCAGCCCAGAATTGCTGGTTCAGGATGCTTTGCTAAAACAAGAAGAATTGATCACTCTGCCGCAGGGAAAGAAAATTGACTATCCTGCTGTATATGCTGCCAAAAACGCCATGCATAAAGCCGCTGCAGAGCGTTACCTGGCCCGTCACGACATCAACGATTTTATCGCTAAACATGCGGAACAGATAAAGCCCTACCTTAGCTTTGTTTGGCTGTCCCATCGATACGGTAACTCTGCCTGGCACACCTGGGACACAATCCACAGAAGCTACAGCGAAAGCCTCTATGAAACTTGCGCAGATAGTATCGAGGTGCTCCGGGCAGCTGCATTGCAAGCTATTTTCACAGAGCAAATGCTGCGTCTCAAAGAGTATCTGAACAAGCGCGGTATCGCGCTATTTGGGGATATGCCTCTGTATCTTAGCTACGAAAGCGCCGAGGTGTGGGCACATCAGAAATTCTTTGATCTGGATGAACAGGGAAGAAGGCTGAGCGTAGCGGGAGTACCCCCAGATGCTTATGCGCCCGGAGGCCAGCTTTGGGGGAATCCTACTTACAACTGGAACCGCTTGCAAGAAGAAGACTTCAATCTCTTTCTGGATCGGATAGCAAACGCATTTCAGTTCATGGATATTCTGCGCTTGGATCATTTTATTGGTTATGTGAACTTTTGGAAAGTACTCTGCCCGGATGCCGCATTACCGGATAGCGCTGAAGGCGGGAGCTGGGTGAAGGCTTTGCCCCGGGATTTCTTTGCTGCACTAAAAGCTAAATTCTCCATAGATAGATTCGTAGCAGAAGACCTTGGCATACTTAACAATGAAGTTTGCGAGATCCGGGATGAACTGGGCTTTCCCGGCATGATTGTTCTGCAGTTTTGCTTCGAGGAAAGCGTGCCGGATGTAGCGCGGTATCCTGAAGATAGGTTGATCTATAGTGGTACTCATGACAACAACACTACCCGAGGATGGTGGCAGGAATTGCCTCCTGACTCCTCTTCCCGGAGACATATGAATCAATATTGTAGCCAGCATCTGGATGGTATCAGCCCCAGCGAGAATAATATTGCAGAGATCATGCAGAGAATTGCTCAGCAATCTGCCTGTGAGATAATGATCTTTCCCCTGCAGGACATCCTGGGCTTTGGCTCTGAAGCTCGCATGAATATTCCCGGTACAGCACTAGGCAATTGGCAATGGCGGCTTACTGATACTCATTTCTTCTCTGACTAAAAATATTTAGCAGAGTTCTTAGATGTAATTTTTATACAATAAATTACTCCAATCCTTTTCTCTTGTAAGTCCTTCCCGAAGCCTTTAAGCCGGGATCAGCAATGTTTTAAGCTAGGATTATGCTATGGTCACAGGAAGATCCAAGCTCAAAATCCGCTTGAAGCAAAGCTGATGTATATAGGGTGGAATAACAAATATCTGGTAGGTGTGGCTTTTTTCCTTAGATTGTTTGCAAAGCAAATTTGTATGGCGAGGTCGAAATGCCCCAGATAGTTGTATACCTTACTCTTTTTGTTGCGTTGCTTCTTTTCGTGCTGGATAAAATCCGTTATGACCTGGTGTCTTTACTGGCATTATTCACAGTGGTTATTTTTGGTGTAATCCCCCCTGAAAGTGCCTTTATCGGCTTCGGACATCCAGCGGTAATTACGGTCGCAGCAGTGATGATCATCGGGCATGGAATGCTAAGTTCCGGAATCATAGATCTGGTGGCAAAATACTTGCAAAAGACTGGGGGAGGTATGGTCTGGCAGATTCTCAGCTTATCCTTGATTACTGCCATAGCTTCCGCTTTTATGAATAATGTGGGCGCATTGGCAATCATGATGCCGGTAGCTATTAAACTCGCGCAGAAAAACGGATACTCCAGTTCAGCGATTCTGATGCCTCTGGCTTTTTCGTCCCTTTTGGGCGGCATGAGCACCTTGATTGGAACTCCACCCAACATTATCATCTCCAGCTATCGCGCTACAGCAATCGGGTCCTCGTTTCGAATTTTTGATTTTGCCCCGATTGGGATAGTATTGAGCCTTATCGGAATAGTATTCATGGCAGTCCTGGGCTGGAGATTGATTCCCAAGCGCAAAACGAATAAGGATGATGAGGAAAGATTCAAAATAGAGGATTACATTGCGGAACTGCAGGTGGAGGACGAAAGTAAAATCCTGGCCAAAACTGTAGCAGATGTTCAGGAGAACGAGGATTATGAAGTAAATATATTGGCCATAATCCGCAACAAACGCCGCATCCACATCCCGGATAAAAGTGAAAAATTCCAGGGGGGAGATATCATCGTGATAGAATCGGATTCCGAAAATCTTGATGCTTTTATGGATGCTTATAAACTCAAACTCGTAGGAGAGGAAGACACTCACGCCAGTGAATCTGCCGGTGACGAAGTGATCATCAAGGAAGTAGTGGTATTGGACCGCTCCCGTTTGATCGGTAAAACTACCGTAAAACTACATATGCGCAGCATCTATGGTACAAATTTACTGGCAATTGCCCGGGGTAACAGAAGGTTGATCAAGAGAATGGATCATATCAGCTTCAAAGCTGGTGATGTGCTTTTGCTACAAGGCAGAAAAAACAGATTGCAGGACAGCATTGAACGGATGGGCTGCTATCCTGTATCAGGAGAAGACATTAAGATCGGTAATCCCAAACGGATGATATCGGCAATCCTTATTTTTGGAGCTTCTATCATATCCATCATATTGGGTTTGCTGGAAGTGCAAATTGCTTTTGCCCTGGCTGCCCTGTTAATGGTTCTGGTGGGTGTGATTCCCTTTAGAGAAGTTTATGACAACATCAACTGGCCAATCATTATCCTTTTGGGAGCAATGATCCCGGTGGGACTTGCCCTGGAAAGCTCGGGCGGGGCAGATCAAATAGCATCATTCATTCTGAGTGTTTCTCAAAATCTTGCAATCTGGCAAGTGATTGCCGGATTAATGGCGATTGCGATGTTGCTCTCTAACATTATAAACAATGCCGCTACAGCTGTGCTGATGGCTCCAATCGCGATTAAAATCTCCTCAGGAATGCAGCTGGCACCGGATTCGTTTTTGATGGCAATTGCTTTGGGTGCTTCTGCTGCTTTTCTGACTCCGATCGGACATCAATCAAATACTTTGGTGATGTCGCCGGGTGGTTATAAATTCAGCGATTATTGGCGCTTGGGGCTTCCTATCCAGATTATGGTTCTTTTTGTAGGAACTCTTATGATTCAGATCATTTGGTTGTAGTATCTACCTATCTTGGGACATCATCGGAAACACTAACTGCAGTATAAACTCTCCTGAAGCTTTCCTGAACGGCATTCAGGAACTGCCCGGGAAGCGTGCCACTCCGGTGGAACTCGGAAGATTAGAGGTAAAGCCGCTATGGTTGTTCCACTATGCAGATTAGGTTTTTATAGGTATAGGCGACGTATCGAGCTGGCAGGGAAAAATTAGCACTCTCACTTTTAGATTGACAATTTCGGGCTTTTGATTAATTTGTCTTCAGCTTAGCAGAATGAGTAGCAGACTGCTAATAAAAACACAGAGGCTTTAAATGAAGAAGAATCAAGCGAGACTAATACATACCCTTGGTGCTTTGGTTGATGAGTTCATCCAAAGCTGCGAACCGGTTTCTTCGCGGGTATTGAATGAGAAGTATCTCACTGAGGTATCTTCAGCAACTTTGCGTTTGGATCTCTTAAAGCTGGAAGAGCAAAATCTAATATCTCAACCCCATACTTCTGCCGGAAGGGTTCCGACCATTAGCGGATACCGGAAGTATCTGGATTATATCGAGCCGGACCACGGTTCTGTGCATTATGCACGAATGGATACCCTAAGAGAGTTATTGGTGCAAAACTATAAGGATACTCCCCGCGCCTTGCACCATATCATGCAGATGTTGGCCCATGAGACAGATCAGCTTTCATTTGTGGCAGAACCGGAAGTGTCCAGTGGATATCTCTCTCGTTTGGAAGTATTTAGTATTGGGGATCAGAAGCTATTGTTTGTAATGAGTCTGGATAGCGGATTGGATAAGACGGTAATCATGAAATGTGATTATGAGATCAACGATGTGCAGCTAAAAAAACTGGTACGTTACTTGAACGACGAGTTAATAGGTTTGCGCATCTATGACATTGCAAATAGGGTGCTGATGGATATGCGGGAGCGTAGCCTGGGTGGAAATCACTTGCTCAGTCAGTTTTTACGAGAGCTTCACAAAGCTTTCATCGAGATCAGCGATTTCTATATTCATTATGATGGTAGTATCAAGTTTCTTGAGCAACCGGAGTTTGATTCCAAAGCGGCGATTCTTACCTTTATGAATTTGATTCAACGGCAGGATTTCTTACTGAAATCTATGCAGAATAACGATCAAGAGAAGGTAAACGTCCTCTTGGGAGAGGATCTATCAGACACCCGCTTCAGTGAGTTTGCGATCATTTATGGAAAATATGAAGTATTTGGCATACCGGGATATTTGGGAGTGCTTACGCCCATTCGCACCGAATATCGTCGTTTGATTCCTCTGATCAGAGATGTAACTGATACAATTACCATCACCACAAAACGTGGCATGGTAGTGCCCAAAGGGAGGAGAAATGGCTAAGAAAAAAGGAGCAAGAGCCACTAAGAAGGTTAAAACTATGCAGAACGAAGTGAAACCCGAGAAAAAAGTTAAGTCAGAGCCGGAAACAGCAGAACTGGAGCCAAAATCAGAACTTGCTCCGGAGGCGGAGGAAGAGAAGGATGAAATGGCAAAAATGAAAGAAGAATTGGCAGAATATAAAGATAAATATCTCAGAGCGATGGCAGAATTTGACAACTACCGCCGTCGTACCATTGCGGAAAAAGCTGATTGGATAAGGCACGCCACCAAAGAACTGGCATTGCACATTTGTGATGTAGTTGACAACTTTGAGCGAGCTTTAAATCAAGCAGCCGGGCAAGATCTGGAAACGGCTTTTGGAAAGGGCATTGTATTGATAGAGAAACAACTGGTAAACGCCCTTGAAAAAGAAGGTGTAAAAAAGATAGAGGCGTTGGGAAGCGAATTCAATCCTGAATATCATGATGCTTTAGCACATATTCCCAGCGAATATGAAGAGAATATTGTAGCCGCGATCATACAAAACGGATATACCATGCACGACAAGGTGATACGTCCGGCACAGGTAGCGGTATCAAATGGAAATAAAATTAGTACCCTGGAGGAATAAATGGGAAAGATAATTGGAATCGACCTTGGAACAACTAACTCCTGCGTAGCGGTGGTAGAGGGTGGTAAGCCTGTAGTTATCACCAACGCTGAGGGGGGACGCACCACGCCATCTGTGGTTGCATTCACAAAGGATGGTCAGCGCCTTATAGGTCAGCTGGCAAAACGTCAAGCAGTTACAAACCCGGTAAACACCGTGTTCTCTATAAAACGCTTCATGGGCAGAGCTTATGGCGAAGTAGGCGAAGAGATCAAACAGGTGCCCTTCAAAGTAAAATCCGGTATTAAGAACCAGGCAGCGGTGCACATCGATAGTGAAAACAAAGATTTCACACCCCAGGAAATCTCAGCTATGGTGCTAACCCGAATGAAAGAAACGGCTGAAGCGTATCTGGGAACCAGCGTAACCGAAGCGGTTATCACAGTTCCCGCGTATTTCAATGACGATCAACGCCAGGCCACGAAAGACGCCGGTAAGATTGCGGGGTTGGATGTAAAAAGAATCATCAACGAACCTACTGCCGCGGCTTTGGCATATGGCATGGAGAATAAAAAAGAGCAGAAAGTAGCGGTGTATGACCTCGGCGGTGGAACCTTTGATATCTCAATATTGGATATCTCCTCCGGCGTGGTAGAAGTTCTTTCCACCAATGGTGATACTCACTTGGGTGGAGATGATTTTGACAAACGTATCATCGATTGGATCCTGGAGCAATTCAAAAAACAGGAAGGAATCGACCTTTCTAAGGACGCGATGGCACTGCAACGTCTGCGTGAAGCAGCAGAAAAGGCCAAGATAGAACTCTCTGGAACACAAAGCACAAATATCAATCTGCCTTTCATTACGGCAGATGCAACCGGACCCAAACACCTGAATCTGGATCTCAGTTTGGCTGAATTCAATCGCTTGACCTCAGATCTGGTAGAGCGGACATTGGGACCCTGCAAAAAGGCTTTGGCAGATGCTAAGCTTAGCGCCGGAGACGTTCAGGAAGTATTGATGGTTGGAGGCAGCACTCGCATCCCGTCAGTTGGTGAAGCAGTGGAAAAATTCTTTGGGAAAAAACCAAACCGTAGCCTGAATCCGGATGAGGTTGTAGCGATTGGCGCAGCCATCCAGGGTGCAATCCTCTCTGGCGACGACAAGGTTTCCGATGTATTGCTACTGGATGTTACTCCGCTTTCTTTGGGTATTGAGACTCTGGGTAATATGATGACTACATTGATTCCCAGAAACACAACCATACCCACCAAGAAGAGCCAGGTATTCTCGACCGCCGCGGATAATCAAACCGCTGTGACCATCCATGTGCTGCAGGGAGAACGCCCCATGGCACCGGATAACAAGAGCCTGGGCAGATTTGACCTTGTAGGAATTCCTTCCGCACCCCGTGGTGTACCGCAGATTGAAGTTACCTTCGACATCGATGCCAACGGCATTCTGCATGTTTCTGCCAAAGACAAGGGCACCGGTAAGGAACAATCCATAAAGATCGACCGCGCTGGCAGCATTGACAAGGAAGACATAGACCGCATGGTGAAAGATGCTGAATTGCATGCCGAAGAAGATAAGAAGCGGCAGGAATTCGTAAGCGCCAAGAACGAGCTGGATACATTGATCTTTAGCACAGAGAAGAGCCTTGCAGAATATGGCGATAAGCTTTCAGATACTGAAAAGAGCGAATTGGAAGCGGAATTGAAGAACGCCAAAGAACAGCTTGACAAGGTAAGTGAGAAAGATCAGGTGGATCAGATCAAAGAGAGCCTTTCCAAGAAAGCGCAGCGTTTAGGCGAGATCATCTATGCCAATATGCAACAGCAACAGGGTTCTGGAGCTGGTTTTGACCCCAATGCTCAAGGTTTTAATCCTGAGGATTTTGCCGGAACTAAGGAAGAAACAGAGAAAAAAGATGACGGACCCATCGACGCTGACTATGAGGTAGTGGACGATAAATAATAAACACTTAGTGAAGAGGTAGTCCCACAAAGGCTACCTCTATTTAATTTTGGAATTTAGATAAGCTTTGAAAAGCTTAAAATAGAACATTTTTAGGAGACACGATGGCGAAACGTGATTATTATGAAGTTCTGGGTGTAGATAAACACGCGGATGAAGCGAGCATAAAAAAAGCTTATCGCAAACTGGCGATGCAATATCACCCGGATAAGAACCCCGATAACAAGGAAGCGGAAGAAAAGTTCAAAGAAGCAAGCGAGGCCTATGAGGTTCTTTCAGACAAAGAAAAACGGCAACTCTACGACCAATATGGGCATGCAGGCATAGAAAACCAGTTTGGCTCCGGTGGCTTCTCCTGGGATAATTTCACGCATCGCAGCGATCTGAACGACATCTTTGGAGATGGATTCTCCTCCATCTTCGAGAGCATCTTTGGCGGAGGTTTTGGAGGCAGATCCAGCTCCAGAAGCTCAAACAGAGGAGAGGATCTGCAAATAGAACTGTCTCTGAGTCTCAAAGAAATTGCCAGCGGCACAGAAAAGAAGATAAAAATAAGCACAAAAGAAGCCTGCGATAAATGTAACGGTACGGGAAGCGCAGATGGACAGGTGGAAACCTGCAGTCAATGCCGTGGTACCGGGCAAGTGCGCCAGGTAAGGCAATCGCTATTCGGGCAAATGCAGACTGTGTCCGAATGTCCCTCCTGTCATGGTGAGGGAAAGATTGTGAAAAACAAATGTCCCAAATGCTACGGTGAAGGGCGCATGGGCAAGGTAAAAGAAATCAGTGTGAAGATTCCAGCGGGAGTGGAAGAAAACCAATATATCCGCTTGCGCGGACAAGGAAACGTGGGCCCCCGAGGAGGAAGTAGGGGCGATATCCTGGTACTGATCCACGAGAAACAAGATGATTTGTTTGAGCGTCATGGTAACGACATTGTGGTAGAATATCCCGTATCCGTATCCCAGGCAGTATTGGGAGATGAGATATTGGTTCCCACGCTCAGTGGAAAGGTCAAGATGAAGATTCCTGCCGGCACCCAGAGCGGGAGACTCTTCCGATTGAAGGGGCAAGGCATTCAAGGCTTGAATACATACAGCAAAGGCGATGAAATCGTGCGTATTACGGTCGTGATTCCTACCAAACTGAGCAAAGAGGAAAGTGATCTGTTTACTCAGTTAAAGGAGTTTGACAGTAAACGAGATCTAAAACCGGGGAAAGGTTTTTTTAGTAAGTTGAAAGAATACTTCAGTTAAGCAATGCCCTCATACTATTATCCTGAACTTGATCAACATAAACCTCTGTTCTATCTGGAGGCGGAGGAATTTCACCATTTAAGCCGGGTGAAGCGAATTGCATCCGGAGCCAGAATAAAAGTAAACAGCGGCAAGGGTGCCATTGCTGAGTGTGAAGTAAAAGAATTGCAGAAACACCGTGCTTTACTTGAGATCGTGGAATACTCAGAGTGTCAGCATCCTGAAATTGATTTTGCCATTGCTTTTTCGCTCCTGAAGAACCATCATGACGAGATGGTGGTGGAGAAATGTACTGAACTGGGGGCGGCAGAATTCTTCCCGATCTTAACTGAGCACACAGTGAGAGAATCGGGCAAAAATACAATTGAGCGTTTTAAGAAGATCGCTTTGGCAGCCATCAAGCAATGTGACAATCCATGGCTGCCCCAGATCCACGATGCAATGACACTGAAGCTGGCCATTAAAGATATACAAAGTAAAGGCTATCAGGC
>CAZJJH010000005.1:0-6818 GCA_964546265.1 uncultured Candidatus Cloacimonadota bacterium | reverse complement strand
ATGCAATGACACTGAAGCTGGCCATTAAAGATATACAAAGTAAAGGCTATCAGGCAATTGTATGCTCTGAACGAGAGCAAACTCTTTGGATGCAGGATCTGGATGTATCCAAGGCTCCGTGCTTTATCATCGGCCCTGAAGGCGGGTTTTCTGTTCTTGAGCATGAATTTCTTCAGAGCATGGATTCTATCTGCATCAGCGGGCAAATCTTACGTGCCGAAACAGCAGCTGTATGTGTGGCCTCACAATATCAGATTTTAAATAAGATGTTAAGCAAATCTACCGCACAAGAGTGAAAATCATAGACACTGTGTTTATTGCGGTCCAGTAGTAGCAAAAATTCCCTTTGACAAGATAGAGAAGGGGATATAGTTTGACACAAACAACAAAGAAGGGGATAGACAAAGCACCATGAAGCTTTTTGAGACTCATGCGCATCTGGATTTACCGGATTTTGATTCTGACCGGGAAAGTCTTATCACTAAATGTTTTAATAACGGAATCGAGTATATCATCAATGTATCCTATAATAAAGAAACGGCGATATCATCTCTTGAGCTTGCCAAAAAACACTTGCACATCTTTGCCACGGTCGGCTTTCATCCGCATGATGCGCTTGATTTTGACGCAGAGCTGGTGAAGAAACATGCCCGCGAGAAGAAAGTGCTGGCTATCGGAGAAATCGGCTTGGATTTCTTCCGCAATCTCTCACCCTATACAGTGCAAAGAGAAGTTTTTGCCAATCAAGCGCATTTGGCGGTTGAGTACGATCTCCCAGTGGTAGTTCACGATCGGCAGGCTCATCAGGAGTGTTACAACATTCTAAAGCAAGAAAACGTAAAAGAGGCAGTTTTGCACTGTTTTTCCGGTGACATAATATTTGCTCAGCAGGTACTTGATGCCGGCTGGATGATGAGTTTTACCGGTAGCATTACTTACAGCAATTCACATCTGGATGATGTGGTGAGATTAGTTCCGATGGATCGATTTATGATCGAGACAGACTGCCCTTATCTGCCCCCGCATCCTCACAGGGGTCAAAGAAATTCACCATTGTACTTGCATCTGATAGCAGAAAAAATTGCGGAAATCAAGGGCATCACGCCCAAAGAAGTAGCAGAAGCTTCATATAACAATGCCATGAAGTTTTTCCGCGTGCCTCCGGATCCCGTGAAACAGCATAAAACAGGACACAAGAAATGAAGAAAATTCTCATCATGGTCATCTTTTTGATGGCAATATCATTATGGGCGGGGAATTCCATTTTTTCCTTTGATGGTTATCCTATTCAATACTATGGTCGCGATATTTACAGCATGGGCATGGGGGATACCGGTTCCAGCGATGTCTTCCGGCAAAACGCGGGTTATGCCAATCCTGCTCAAAGTAGCTTGAGTAACAAGACTTTCTTTGGCACTGGCATGATATTTGGTTATACTGCTTATCAATCCCGCTACGATGGGGAAGAGCGCAGTTTTCGGGATAACTCTTTGGACTTTCCATATTTCAGCGTTTCAGTGCCCCTTAACAGGCATCGTTTCGGCTTTCAATTCATGTCCTACGCTAACGGAGTAGTGAAGAACCAGATCACTTTGGAAGACGGCACTCTCGAGCGGCATGAAGTTGATCGCTATATCTATAGAGCAGACATCATCTACAGTTACAGATACAAAAACCTTAGCCTGGGCTTGAGCGGCAACTATTTTTTGGGGCATAATAATCGCATATTTGAACAAAGCTCTGAAGATAACACGATGCCGACCAGCGAGACCTTGAAGCGGAATTATAAGAATCCCGGCGCCAGTATTGGTTTTGTGCAAAAGATTAGCCATCACGCTTTTGGGGCATACGCAACCTTACCCGTCGTTCTGGATGGTGAGGCGCAATGGAGCAGCTTTATCGGCAGCATGGATCCCACGGATATTCACTATGAGCTTCCCCTAACGATAGGAAGCGGCTATACCGGCATGATCAGCGAAGAAATCAAGGTATCGGCGGATCTAACATATGAAGCCTGGGAAAATACAGATTCATCTCTTCAAAATACATTTAAAAGCGGAATCGGTTTGGCTTACGAGCCCAATCCAGACCGTAAAAGGAATTGGTATTATAAAATGCCTTTGCGGGTTGGCTATTCGTATCGGACTCTACCCTTTACCAGCGTGAATGGGGAAGATATAACAGAAAACACAATCAGCGCGGGCTTGAGTTTGATCCTCAAGGGAGATGTAAACAGGCTTGATCTTGGCTTTCAATATCAGAAAAGAGGTTCCTTGGATACCAACAGTTTGATGGATTCCAGCTTTATGATGTTGATCGGCTTTACCGGTTTTGATATTCTGGGCAAAGCTCCGGATCGCACCGCACCCCGGGATATACCTGAGGCTGAGGAGATTCAGCAATGGTAGGGGAAGGCAGTTTATTCCAAAAGATTCTGAGATCACGTGATCTGAATGACGCAAATCTGGAAACATCTATAGAAGACTTGCCTGATGAGTCGCTTTTTGCCAATATTGAGGACGTAGCAGAGCGCATCCGTGAGGCAATATACAACAACGAACCAATGATAATCTTTGGGCACGATGATCCGGATGGGATCACCAGTAGCTATGTGCTCTATAACTATCTGAATAGCTGTGGCTATCAACGGCACAGCTACTACATTCCAAACCGGAATCTGGAATCCCACGGTATTCAGGCAGGTTTCATTGAACATGTGCGCAAGGGTGGATTCAAGCTTGTGATAACCGTAGATAATGGGATATCTGCCCGGGATGGTGTGGCTAAGCTGAACGAATTGGGTTGTGATGTTCTCATTACGGATCATCACCTGATACAACCTGATATGTTGCCAGATGCTAAGGCTATCCTGAACCCTCAATTGTCATATTGTAAATACCCATTTAAGCCTCTAGCCGGAGTTGGTGTGGCTTTGATGTTGATCCGGTATCTGGCAAAAAAATGGGATCATCCCATCGATGAAGCGAGCTATTTCTGGGCGGCAGTGGGTTCTATTGCAGATAAAGTACCTATGACAGGCATCAATCGGGTGATTGTGCGACATGTGTTAAACAACTTTCATGCCGTTCAAGATCAGACGGTTAATTTCCTGTTGCGTAACTATAGCCGGGTGGATAGCCCGAGTGATGTATTCAATTTCATTACATACACTTCCAGATTGATTGCCAATGGCAGAGAGGTCGATGGACAGCATACGGCCTTAAGGTTTATATTGCAACTATCAGACGCAAAGGCGAAGCTTTTTGAAACTCTGGAAGAGCAAAAGCACAAATGGGAAAGCGAACTAAACCGAGTTTTCAGCTTCCTGGATACACTATCCCAAGATTTTGTAGGCAGTCACTTTGTTTATTATGACGATGACGACGTAATCCCCTATTCTCTATTGGGAACGGCATCCACATATATTGTCAATCGCTTGGGTATTCCCACCATCATGCTGAAGCAACACAATGGCAAGATGGTATGTGAGGGACGCTGTTCAGACGGCTTCAACATGGTGGATGCATTTAGCCATTGCAAAGCGCATCTTATTCAGTTTGGTGGACACGCAAAAGCAGCCGGATTCAGCATGGAGATTGGTTCGTACGATGCCTTTTTGGAGTGCTTCAACGATTTTTTGACCTCCAGTTACGATCCCGATGAAGATGCTGATGGTTTGAGTTATGATGCTGTGTGCGAGATTGCGCAGATGGATTCTGCCACTTGGAAGCAGCTGGAAAGACTTCTGCCTTGGGGACAAAAAAATGCAGAGCCAACTTTATTGATCAAGAATTTGAGTGTTAACGACTTGGTGGGAACTTGGAGTCTGGATAGCGGAAGTTTACACCTTGGCAAAGACCAACAGGCAGATTGCCTGGCACTGTGGCGCGGCGAAAAGCAGATCCGAATCCTAAAAATACTCAACTAAGTTAAATACTATGGGAAGGCTTAGCGAAACTCTTAGAAAATCTATTCACCTCAGCTCGTTGGTGATTCCGCTGGGTTATCGCTTTGTTCTGGATTACAATCGGCGCGTTGCATTTGTACTAGTCTTGATGGCGCTCGTGATAAGTCTTGTAGTGGAGTTTCATCGCTTTTGGCAACGGAGTTTTCGTAAAACATTCCATCGTTTCTTTGGCACAATCCTGCGGAAACACGAAATGAAGGATTTTACCGGAGCAACCTACCTTCTGGTATCCAGCTTGATCTGCATTGCATTTTTCGATGAACCGATCGCGGCTGCTTCCATTGCTTATTTGAGTATTGGGGATACCTTTGCCGCTCTTATCGGCATGAACTTTGGAAAACGTAAGTTCTTGCGCAATAATAAGAGTTTGGAGGGTAGCCTAGCTTGCTTTGTTTCTTGCGCGATCTTTGGCTTGTGGTGGCTGTCGAATCCCTGGATGGCAGTTATTGGCGCTCTTACAGCAACTGCTGCTGAATTGGGGAAACTGCCTTTGGATGACAATATCAAGATTCCTTTTACTTCTGCTCTTGTGATGAGCATAGTAAGCATATTTATTTAGGGGAAGGAAATCACCATGCTCATCTCTTTTGTTATACCGGTTCTCAATGAAGCGGAATCTCTTACCCAATTGTATGCAGAGATATTGGCGAACCTAAATGGAAACACAGCTGAAATTATCTTTATCGATGATGGTTCTTCAGATGATAGCTACAAGATAATGAAGCAAATGGCCAAAAATGACAGTATGGTAAAAGTAATCAAGTTTCGCCGAAATTTTGGCAAAGCCGCTGCATTACAGAAGGGTTTTGAACTGGCAACCGGTGAAGTAGTGTTCACGATGGATGCAGATCTGCAGGATAACCCGGTAGAAATTCCCACTTTTCTTGCCAAGCTGGACGAGGGCTACGACATGGTTTCCGGATGGAAAAAGAAACGCCTGGACCCGCTGCACAAAAGGATCCCTTCCCGGCTTTTCAATAGCGTTACGGCTTCTGCCTTCAAATTGAAGATACGCGATTTTAACTGCGGCTTCAAAGCATATAGGCATTGCCTGGTAAAGGAGCTATCACTATATGGTGAAATGCACCGATACATTCCGGCTTTAGCGCATTCTCTGGGCTATAGGGTGGGGGAGATACCGGTTCAGCATCGTGCTCGCCAACATGGTAAAAGTAAATATGGCATAGAGCGTTATCTTAGAGGGTTTTTCGATCTGTTGACGGTAAAGATGGTAACCCAATATGTAAAGAGTCCCTTGTATTTGTTTGGCAGATTAGGCTTGGTCTCAAGCTTGCTGGGAAGCATCATCACCGTGTATCTTGCCGTGATGAAGATATTTTGGGGCATGCCACTTTCCAATCGGCCGCTTTTGCTTATGGGGATACTGATGATACTGGGGGGATTGCAGTTCATATCCCTGGGTTTGATTTCAGAGCTTATCATCAACCGGATAAATCCCGCCGAACGTTTGCCGCTATCTATTGAAGCAACTATCAATATAAACGAAGTGGCGGATGATGAAAAAACTTGAACTGTTCTTCCTGAAAAGATACATGCAAGCGCCAAAGCGGAATCTCTTTCGCTTTAGTTTTATTTTTATGGTGCTGGGCATTGTGCTATCAGTAGCAATCCTTTCTGCCGGGTTGCACCTGTTTCAGGGCTATGAGAGTTCGCTTAAAAAGCTTTTGTTGGATAGTTTTGCCCATATTGGGATCAGTTCAGCAACCGGAAGCATGCTTAGCAATGAGCAATGCGAAATCGCCTGCCAAAAGATAAAGGCTTTGGAAGATGTGGAATCCTGCCTACCGCTTTTGACACATCCCATAATGGCTCAGCATGAAGATAAGATAAGAGCCGCCAGTATTCGAGCTTACCAGAAATCAGACCATCCTCCTTACAGAAAGTACATTACATCAGGAAGAGACATTGAGAATGCCACAGAGATAGTTGCCGGGCATTATTTGCTGGAGGAGTTAGGATTAGGGCTTGGAGATAGCATTCAATTGAATTATCCAAGATTGGATCAAATCACTCCGATGGGTATTCCTTCTGCGCTACAGAACTTTGAGATCGTGGGGATATACCGCTCTGGATATTATGAGAACGATCGCAGCATGCTTATTACCGGTTTGCAGGATGCCAGAGACCTGTTGATGATTCCAGACAGCTTCAGTAAACTGGAATTACGGTTAAAAGATCCCAACGATGCACAAAGGCTGTCACAAAGCATAGTAGATCTTCTTGGTATTGAATATATGGCAATACCCTGGAACTACTACGCCCAAAGTCTCTTGAGTCTGGTTGCCATGGAGAAGTGGCTCATATTCATCGTTTTTTCTTTTCTGGTATTGATAGCCGGCATAAACGTCATCTCTACTGTTACCACGATAATAGCCGATAAAAAGCAAGAGATAGCAGTACTGAAAACCATCGGGGCAAAAAGCTCTTCAATTCGCAGGCTTTTCAGCTACAGAGTGGGAATGGTAGGAATATTTTCGATTATTACAGGCCAGATTTTTGGCGTGTTGCTTTCCTGGATAGTAGAGAACCAAAGCTTGTATAGCCTCAAAGGAGATGTTTATTTCATCGATACCCTGAAGATGAGTATTACCCTGCCCAATTTACTTGTTATCTTTATCGTAGCCAGCCTTTTGGTTTTCCTGTGCATCATGATCCCGCTGAAACGGATAGAGAAAATGCAAATTATAAACATTCTGAGAAATCAGAACTGAGGAAATAAATGATATTAAGAGCCATAGATCTTGAAAAATCCTATATAGATAGCGATCAGAAAATTGAAGTTCTGAAAGGTGCATCTCTGGATGTTGATTCCGGAGATCTCATCTGTATA
>CAZJJH010000004.1:0-19081 GCA_964546265.1 uncultured Candidatus Cloacimonadota bacterium | reverse complement strand
TTAGCGAAGTGGGAATATACCTGAAGAGAATCGGATTAGTATGAATGATTGGATTAAAGATCAATAAAAGCACCCTAAGAGGGCAGTCAAAACCACTTCAACTCAAGAAAAAGATTGACTGCATCACGAAGCCCGGTTATCTTGTAAAAAATATATAAAACGCTGATATATAATACTAATTAAGCCTAGCAAAAGGGAGAAATATATGCGTCGGTTCATGATCATAACGATATTGATCAGCCTGCTTCTAGGAGCCTGTGGAAAAACACTTACATCTTCCAAGACCAGAGTAACTTTCTGGCACGGTCTTAGTGGTCCTTTGGGAGACACCCTCACCGATATGATCCGCGAGTTCAACCGTGAACACGACGATATTGAAGTAATAGCCAACCCCATTAGCAGTTACACGGCACTCTCGCAAAAGCTGATGGCATCTATCCAGGCCAGGAAACAACCGGATATTGCCCAGGTGTTTGAAAGCTGGGCGTCAAAGTATATCGAGTCCGGTGTTCTGGCATCTCTTGATGAGCTTATTGCCAAAGACGAGAACTTTACGGAAGAAGATCTGATGGATATGTATCCAGTGTTTCGTAATTCCAACACTTTCAACGATACGCTTTATTCTTTCCCCTTCAACAAAAGCGTGAGAGCCTATTTTTATAATAAAGATGAGTTTTACAGAGCTGGATTGGATCCGGAGTATTTTCCCAAGACCTGGCAAGAATTTCGCGAATATGCCACAATGATGACCAGAGATGTGGACAATGACGGAGATGTGGATCGTTACGGCACAAATTTCAATGTGAATGAATGGCAATTTGTAAACCTCTTGCATCAGGCAGGAGGCAGGGTGGTGGATGAAAATGGAAATCCTACCCTGAACAGCAAGGAAGGAATAGAAGCTCTGACCTATATAACGGACATGATGTATAAGGACGGAAGCGTTTATCTGGTTCGCGAATATGAAGGTCAAAACGATTTTTTGGCAGGTATCGTTGCAATGTATGAGGGCTCCAGTGTATCTATCACACATATGCGACAGCAACCGATCAATTTTAACATTGGTTATGCTCCATTACCCACCTATAGAACGAATCAAAGTGCCGTTTCCGGAGCGAACATAGTAATCTTCAAATCTGGAGATGAGAAGCGTGAACGCGCTGCCTGGGAGTTCATAAAATGGTTCACAGATACAGATCAGACTGCTCGATGGAGTGTTGCGACCAGCTATATGCCGGTTAGACGAAGCGCAATGGAGAGCGAAGTAATTGTAGAATTTTTGAAAAAAAATCCTCAATATAAAGGGATATATGAACAATTGGAAAACGCTGTTTACGAGCCTCAATCTGGCGCCTGGTTTAAGGCCCGTCCTGAGCTAAAGAGTTACCTTGAAAGGGCAATGCGCAATCAGGCAAGCCCTAAGGAAGCTCTTGATGGGGCTGCAAACAAGTTTAAGGAATTGATCGAGGAAGAAGCTCGTTGAGCTTTTTTCTCTTGACAACAAACGGGATTTATACGTTTTGAAACATACGCGTGCCGAAGTGGTGAAATTGGTAGACGCAGTGGACTCAAAATCCACCGGGCTTCTTGCCCGTGCCGGTTCGATTCCGGCCTTCGGCACCATAATTTGCAAGGAGTTTTTCAGCAAATTTGTTAATGGCTCAATTCTATGACAATCATGGCGATTTGTGATCTACAATTGTTTTTTCGATTATATTGTGTAGTTCCAAAAATAGCTTTATTATCACACAGGGATTTTTTATGCCCTGCTGAAATCACTAATAATGCCTGAAACCTGTGGAGGTATAGATGTCTAAGAGACAAATAATCATAAGCCTTTGCCTTGTACTGCTTGGTACTGCTCCTCTGGCAGCCATCTCACAAGGCTCATTACTCTTTCTCACATTTGAACCTGGGGGCCGTGCCAACGGTATGGGGCGTGCCTATTCTGCCGTTGCTGACGATGCTTTTGCCATGTGGTGGAATCCGGGTGCCACTGCCTTTAACAAAAAAGGTCAACTATCTTTGAACCATATTCCTTGGCTGCAGGGTTCTGGTTTGAACGATATGTTTTACGAGTACCTTGGATGGAATCAGTACTTCGAGGGTATCGGAAACATCAATGCGCACATCGTATTGCTGGATGCCGGTACTCAGGATCAAACCGATAGTCATGGCACATCTCAGGGATCATTTCATCCCTTCGACATCGCCGGAGCATTAGGGTATTCCTATGAGATTATTCCCGAAAAACTGGGTTTGGGCGCCAATTTCAAGCTTATTTACAGTTATCTGGCTCCCGCGACCGGTTTTACTGATACCGAAGGTAAGGCCTTTAGTTTTGGTTTTGACATGGGTGCTAAGTATCTTGATGCTGGAAATTTGACCGGATTGGATCTTGCATTAGTGTTGCAAAACTTTGGACCGGATGTTACCTTTGTGGATCAGGAACAAGCAGATCCATCTCCGATGACTGTCCGTTTGGGAGCTGCCTATGAAGCTTATAGTGACAACATAAACAGGCTCATAGTTTCTGCCGAAGCCAGCAAAATGCTTGCTAACTCAGATGGTTTAATGGAGCGGTTCATTTCGGGTTGGGAACACATGGATGAAACAATATATGGAGTCGGAGCCGAATTTCAGTATCTGGATCTTATCTCCCTTCGGGGCGGCTACTTTTCCGATGTCGTTGGTAAAATTACCGGACCCAGCTTTGGCGTAGGCGTTCAATATGCTTTTGACAGTCGCTACAAGATCTCTGCCGATTTTTCAATGGTTCCGGCAGGTGAATTGACCGATTACAACAAGGTCTTTTCCTTAGGCGTAGAGTATTAATAATCTGTAGTATTTTCAGAAGCAGAGTTATGCTATAAATGCAACTCTGCTTCTGAATACATCTTTAATCCCAAGCCAAGGATATCATGAGAAACAAACAAACATTTCGGGGCATCCTTTTGCAAGCGTTTCTGCTGCTGATCATATTCGGCATGGTAGATGTGGCACATGCCGGTAAGATGAATCTGAAACCGGCAGCCAAGAATCTGAAACCCAAAAAACATCCATATACAGCAAAGCTTCTACAGACTCCTGTTAAAAGGGATGTGTCTTTGGAGAAGGGAAATTATAGCAAGCTACTGGTGATATTGGTAGATTTTCAGGAAGACGATGATCCACTAAGCACCGGCAATGGAAAGTTTGAACTGACTACAAACCCCGACTACCTATATTCAATCGGTGCACCTCCTCATGACCGGCAATATTATGAAGCCAATCTTGAGGCTATGCGATATTACTATCTGGCAGCATCTGCCGGAGATTACAATCTGGAGTATGATGTCTGGCCCAAGGATAAAGCGGCATACACACTCTCGAATCCAATGAGCTACTACAATCCTCCCGAATCTACTTCGGACGAATTTGTGAGTAAAATGGAGGAGTATTTCCGGGAATCTTTTGAAACTGCTGACAGCGAAGATCCGGAGATAGATTTCAGCAGCTATGCCCATTATATGATCATTCATGCCGGTTCAGACTGGCAACATGATGTTCTTGGAGATAGCCCCGTGGATATTCCTTCCTTCTTTATCCGGGTTGGCGATGGCAAGGAAGTATCTGTGGATGAGGGAAACCATCAGATACATCACGCTTGTAACGTGCCGGCTACGATCTCTCAGGATTTTGAGGTCAGCGATCAGGATGGATATAATATTCATTCCGGCTACGGTGCTCTAAATTCAGTTTTGTTCCATGAGTTTGGGCATTCCTTAGGACTGGTAGATCTCTACAACGTCCGAAACTTCAGCCCGATGGTGGGCGCTTTTGATATCATGGATAGCGGAGGAGCAGGGATCCTCGTAGATGAATTGCCCAACGGTGATCTTATCTATGTAGAGGGTGTTTTACCTGCATTACCGGGTGCCTTTAGCCGGGCTTTGCTGTTTCAGGACAGCTTCAGAGATCGGGGCTTGATGAAAGACATCACCGAACTGGAACCATATGTTCAGCAAGGAATTGCTGCCAGCAGCCTGAAACAAGACACTGATATATTACCCAGCATTATCAAGTATCCCATCAGTGAGTTTGAGTATTATTTAATCGAAAACCGAAACCTGGATCCGGACGATGATGGCGGCACAGCGGTATATGGCACTTTGGGTGACAGGGTCGTGCTGTATCCAACAGCTGCAGATAATCCCTTCGATATACCTACTTACGAATATGATTATCTGTTGCCCTCGTTTATAACTCCTTCGCCGGCGAACGAGGTAGAAGGTGGAGGGTTACTGGTTTGGTATGTTAACGAAAAAGTGCTGTATGAAGAAGGTACTGTTCTGGAGGATGGCAGCTTCTGGTCGAACTTCGACAACAACTCCGTAAATACCAATTTTGCCAGCCCCGGAGTGATGGTATTGGAGGCTGATGGTATCAGAGATTTGGGTGAGTACAATTCCTGGTATTGGACCGGAACCGCCTATGAGTATTTCCACAAGCATAAAGCTATGCTGAATAATAATGGCGATTTCTTGCAATGGTCCATGGAGCCATGGCGTCCCACATTAAGCGCGCATACCAAGCCTGCGCTTTTGGGAGAAAATGGCCTGGGCAATCTTTACTATCTGGATGAAATCAGCGATCCGGCCCCAATCATGAGTTTCAATCTGAAAATGGATTTCTTTGACGAAAGTTTCTACTTTGATATCGGTCCATCAGGCTACGCTGGTGAGCCAATAAATACTATATTCAGTGAGCTTTCTCTGCCTTTTGCCGGAGCAATGGAGCTTAGGTTGATCAGCAGTTTGTTTGACGACTGGTTGGAACTGGTGGAGCCGTCACAAATGGATATATGTGGCTATAGTTATCCCCTCCAGAGTGTAGATAATAACCAGGATGGCTTCAAAGACCTGGTAGGCGTGTTAAATACACATCTACGGTTTTTGGATTATTCTTCCGGAGAGCTAAGCACTCACTCACTTTCTATGCCGCACATCCTGTATCCCCCCCTGGTAGATCAAAATGATGTGTATGTGTTTAATTCTAACATGCTTTATAGATTGCGCGATTTTGAAGTAGATTCATTTGTAGATTTGGAGAATATCAGTCAGATAGCTGTTTTGGAGAATTATATCCTGGCGCAAAGAGAACATGACATCGTGTTTTTAGATAAGGAAAATCTGAATATCGAAAGAACTTTGAATTTTCCGGATAGCTTCGGGGATGCAAGGCCCGTGATATGCAAAACCGCAAATAGCGACGAAGTATTCATTACATCAAATAAGGGTAATATCTACAGAATATCTCTTAGCGAACAACTTGCTCAGGTTCAGATAAATACTATTTTTGTAAATCATCATGAATCGATGCCTTCACAACCAGCGTTGCTGGCAGTTCCTGGAAAGGACTTACGCCTGTTTTTTGGCATTGCTGATCATGCCTATCTGATATCATTCAACGGAGCCATGCAAAGTGGATTTCCTCGCTATCTGGACCAAGTAAAGATAGCTGCACACAAAGCCGCTCGGGCAATGAGCCTGAATGACGAAGTCATTCTTAGCCTGCCCCTTGAAAGCGGGGGCTATGCAGCTTTGAATGAGATGGGGGAGCCTCGCTGGCAGTATAACCTGATTATTCCCTATGATGAGGCTTCAACAAGTTCATCCTGGAGCGATTTCTTATATTACGATGCAGTAAATATGCGGCTGCTGTGGTATTATACTATACAGAGCAATGAAAGCACTAAGGCATATATCCATTCTTTGGATGTAGCCACGAATCCAATTTTGTTCAACGGATATCAGAATGGTTCCGGCGGAACCGTTTACGGCGAACTGGAAGGAAGCCCCGCTGTGGATACAGTGCTGAAGGCATATGTCTTTCCGAATCCGGTGAAAAAAGGCTTCTTCCGCATTAAAGTAGATAGCGCTTATTCCGGCAATAACTTAGTGATATACGACATTGCTGGTCAGCGAGTGTACGAAACTCAAAGAGATGAGAGTAATTTTGATCTTGATTTGGATTCCACGGAATTCAGTTCTGGAGTGTATCTTGTTTTAGTAAAGAATCAGTATCAAAGAAAGATAATCAAATTTGCTGTGGAGAAATAATGAATGCAAAACTGCAAGTAATCATTTTGAGCATATTGCTGTGCGCTATTGCAGCAAACGCTTTTGCTCAGAATTCTGAGGATTGGCTTTGGGAAGATTCTGAGCAAAGTCCTCAGGAAGAAGAACTGGTGGCAGATTTTATCAAAGTGAATTACGATAAAAAAGATGCCCGGCTGGCAATGTTGATGTCTATGGTAGTACCCGGCTCTGGGCAGTTTTATGCCGATAAAAGTTCTTTTACCACATATCTGTTTCCCGCCATTGAAATTGGCATGGTTGCGGGGATACTATATTTTACCAACCAGGGCAACGAGAAGACCAAGGATTTTGAGCACTACGCTAATCAGGAACTGGTAGAATATGCCCTGCCCAATGGGGAACTGATCGAAACCTATCGTTACGATAGGGATCGTCAACATCGGGTAGAAGGGATTCTGAAAGGCTTGAACAGTGTGGACATCTATGAGGACAGCTACTTCCGCTTGGATGATAGTAATACCCAACACTTTTATGAGGATATTGGCAAATACCCTCACTATGTGTTTGGCTGGGCAGATTGGTATTATACTTTTGCCAGCGATGAAGATGGAAACTTTGTAAGCCCGCAATGGGCCCCATCTGGATACGATGCAAATCCCCCGGATCCGGGATGGGTCTGGAGCGGTAACTACCCTATCTATGATGATCCGGAACAAGGTTTATCCACAAATCAGATAGTAAGTAACAACACCCACCAGTCCAGCGCAATGCGTAAGAGATATGTGGATATGAGAAACGAAGCAAAAAGCGAATATTCCACTGCCAGACTCTTCACCTTTGGCTTGGCTATCAACCATATCGCTGCTGGATTGGACGCCATCAGGGTAACTCGCAAGATAAACCGCGGAGCGATCACAGATAACGGACTAAGATTCAAATACTTTACTGCCATTCGCAACAATCACTTGACTCCCAGCCTTTCCCTAAATTGGAAGTTCTGATGCGGCGCTGTCTTTCGCTTGTTTTCGCCCTGCTCCTTATCTCTTCTGCCCTTAGTGCACAATCCCGGCTTGCCCGGATAGCTATGAGTGCAGTATTGCCGGGTAGTGGTGAAATTTCCTTGGGCAAAACCAATCGGGGTGTTGCACTTTTAGCCTCAGAGATTATCGCGGCCTATGGTTTCTTTAAGACAGATTACGATATGGGTCTGCAAAGAGACGCTTATAAAAAGTATGCGCTCGAATATGCCGGGGTACCCCTGGATATGCCTCAGAGCCACTATCAAGCCATTCAAGAAGATATCAGTAGCAACGAGTATAACCTGTATCTGGAAATGATCGCCAGAAATTATTATCTGATTACTAACTATGATCCTGCTGCCTATAACGAGTTCATGGAAACTGAATCATACAGTGGGGATCAGGAATGGCAATGGCAATCTCCCATGCATTGGGATAAGTATAAGGATATGCGCCGCAAACACCAACGCACAAAGATTAACCATAATCTGGCTCTTGGGGTTATGCTGTTGAACCGTGCTATCAGTGTAGTGGATACAGCATTATTGAGCCGCAATATGCAAGTGTATGCTTCCACCAATGGAGTGGATAGCTTTTTGCTGAATTATAGTGTGAGGTTCTGATGAGAAGATTCAAGATAGTCATAGTGGCACTCATTGCCTTGGCAAGTATCAATGGTCTTTGGGCAAGTGGGAAAGATTTTCTCTTCTCGCTGGCAGTTCCGGGATCCTCCCAAATTAAAAATGGTAAAAACTATGGATACGCAATGCTTGCAGCGGAAGCTTTGTTGATTGGAGGCAGGTTGTATCTTAAAAACGAAGCTGATATGCTGATCGAAGAATCCTATACTTATGCAGTTAAATATGCCAACATCACACCCGGAGATTACGATTCCAGTTTCTTTAAAAATATGGGGAAATACGATTCCAGTGGTTTTGATGCCATGGGCTACAATGCTACCATCAGAGCCGAAGCTCTATATCTGTATCCTGATGATCCGGAAGCACGACAACAATACATCAATGAACATGCTTATGGTGAGGATAGATATTGGTATTGGGAGAGCCCTAACCACAAGGCTGAATATAACCGCATGCGAAACGATTCTGCGGATATGGAGTCGTTTGCAAAGCTGGCTCTTGGGGTAACGATCTTGAATCATCTGGTAAGCGGGATAGACGTCTTAAGATACAATGCCCAGGAATCCCGAGCCCAGTTTTCCCTGGACTATCGTCAGCATGTTCCTCAGATAAAACTTTCGGTAAAATTCTAATGCCAAAACAGAATATATTGTTATGCGTTACCGGTGGGATCGCCGCCTATAAAGCGATCGACCTGGCAAGCAGGCTCTACAAAGAAGGATACCATGTCCAAACTGTGCTTACGGAATCAGCCTGCAAGTTTATCAGCCCGATAAACTTCAGTGCCATCACCCACAATCAGGTGCATACATCGCTTTGGCAGGATGATGACCCCATTCCGCATATTAGTCTGGCAGATTGGGCGGATCTGATTGTAGTGGCACCCGCTTCAGCCAATAGTATTGCCAGGGCTGCACATGGAATGGCTGATAACCTGTTAAGCTCTGTCTTGCTGGCACATACCAAACCAGTACTTTGGGTTCCTGCAATGAATGTTCATATGTACGATAACCCGGTTACGCAGAGCAATTTGCTGGCACTTAAGCGCCATGGACACTATGTGTTGGAACCTGCTACCGGTTTACTGGCATGTGCATATGAAGGCAGAGGCAAATATCCTCCCAATGAGGAAGTACTTTATGCTATAAAGTGCTACACGTCTTACACTCAGGATCTCATAGGAGTGAAAGCCCTTGTTAGCGCAGGGGCAACCGTGGAAGCAATCGATCCCATGCGCAAGATCACGAATAACTCTTCCGGGAAGATGGGACTTGCTTTGGCGCGTGCTTTAAGTTTGCGGGGAGCTGAAGTTCAACTGGTTTATGGTTCTGTAAACCAGGATGTTCCATACTATCTGAATGAAGCGATTCAGGCTACGGATGTGAAAAGCATGCGGCGAGAAATGCTCTCCCATTCTGCAGATAATCACTGGATCTTTAGTTGTGCTGCTGTATCAGATTACGCTCCCGAGAAGGTAAGTGAGCAGAAGATCAAGAAAGCAGGAGATTTGCTCTTGAACCTAAAGCGAAGCCCGGATATTCTGCAAGAACTTGGGCAGAAACGCAGCTCAGATCAGTATCTTGTTGGCTTTGCTGCAGAGACGCAGGACTTGTTGGAAAACGCTCTAGCGAAACTTCAGCAGAAGAACTTGGATCTGATCATTGCTAATGACCTTGCGAACGCCGGGAAAGATACAAACAGGATTTTAATAATAGACAAGCAGGGCCTTGTAGATACCCTGGAAGGTGATAAGTATGTTCTGGCACACCTCATATTGGATCGCGTAAAGGCTAGGGCAAAATGATTCTGATAAGCGGCGCTAACTCTCAGATCGGCAGTTTTCTTGCCAGGGAATATGAGGCTTCGGGCGAAAAGCTGTTACTTTTGTATCATAAGAGAAAGCACAGAATAGCCGAACTTAGATCAGATAAAATATCAATGGATCTGCTAGATTATATGACGCTTGAGCAGACACTGATACCATACTTACCTGAAGTCAGGGCTTTGATACATTGCGGGGCAGTTCGCAGTGAAGATCACCGGGCATTGTGTGATACAGATCTTGATGTGTTCAAGGAAGTGTTTGAGACCAATGTGTATCAAGCTTATCATTTGTTAAGGATATTGCTTCCCGCGATGAAGGCAAATAAATATGGCAGAATCGTGATGTTTACATCGGACGTGAGCAAGCTGGGTCTGCCCAATGGTTCTGCATATGCGGCTGCAAAAGCGGCGATAGCGAATCTAGCTAAAACCGCTGCTTTAGAAAACGCTAACCATAATGTGCTTATCAATTGTATTGCTCCGGGTCCTGTAGAAACTAACATGGAAGAGGATTATTCTGAAGAGTATCTGGATTTCAGAAAGCAATACTTTGCCCAACACATCAAAAAGACCGCTACTCATCAACTAGTTAGCAAAACAGAAATATTCCAACTTGTAAAGCTCTTAGTTTCAGCAGATTTACGGAATCTATGTGGAGAAGAGATAGTAGTAAATGGAGGAATAATATGAAACGATATATAATTATTGCATTGCTTTTAAGTGCTGTTGCCTTGAATGCTGCGGTATTCATGGATGGCGAAAAGCTAACATTCAACGTGAAGTATGGTATTATTAGTGCGGCGGAAGCAACATTGGAAGCCCGCACTTCCATGTATCAAGGGACTCCGGTATGGTATCTGAGCACACATGCCAAAACCCATAGTTTCTTCGATAAGTTTTTCAAGGTGCGCGACAGAGTGGAATCCTGGTGGGACAAGGAATCGCTTTTACCCTACAAATTTGCCAAGAACCTTAGTGAAGGAAAATACCGTCAACACAGAGTTCACATATATGATCATGCTCGTTTAAGAACCACTTATCAACGCTGGTCCTTCAAGGAAAGCCGGTTCAACAACTCTGAAATGGATATGCCCATGGATTCGCAGGACATACTAAGCGCTTTCTATTTTGTAAGGCAACAGAATCTGGAAGTGGGGAAGAGCGTGATGGTAAATATCACTGCCGATGGCAGAAACATGCCTACCGAAGTGCTGGTGCACCGAAGGGAGACAGTGGATAGTATATTTGGCAAGGTGGATTGTCTGGTGATTGAGCCCAAACTGAAGGGCGAGGCTCTCTTCAAACAAACCGGGAACATCTATATCTGGGTTACCAATGATGCCCACAAAATTCCCGTAAAACTGGAAAGCAAAATTAGTTTTGGTTCATTCTCCGCCTCATTGGTTGAAGCACAGAAGGTACCTCTTAAACTCAAATGAACTCGGATCCCTTAAAGAAGATTTCTTATCACTACGAGCTCCCCCAAGAGCTCATTGCCCAATATCCCTCAAAGAAGAGAGGGAAATCCCGTTTGATGCACCTGAAATGCAGTCCCGAAGATATTCAGCACCGATGTTTTACCGATTTGCAGGATATTCTTAGGCCCGGAGATTTACTGGTTTTAAACAATAGCAAGGTATTCCCCGCACGTTTGTTTGCTCGCAAAGAGAATGGGACAAAAATAGAAGTTTTGTTGCTCAATCCACTCTCCGAACCCGATACATGGAAATGCCTGGTACAACCATCAAAAAGACTGAAAGAAGCACAATACATCACGTTTTCGGACAACATGAAGGGATGGGTTTACAGTGAAAGAGAAGAAGGGATGCGCAAGATCCGCCTGGAATACTCTTGCGATTTCTGGCAAGAGATCGAACGAATCGGCCACATCCCCTTGCCACCATATATAAACAGGCCAGATGAGCAAAGCGACAGACAACGGTATCAAACTGTTTATGCTCGAGAATCCGGATCAGTTGCGGCGCCTACTGCAGGCTTGCACTTCAGCAAGGATTTGATAGATTCACTAAAGATCAAAGGTGTTTTATTTACCGAGCTTACCCTGCATGTGGGGATCGGAACTTTCCGACCGGTAAAAACAGAAGACATAAGAGAACATAACATGCATAGCGAATGCGTAGAGATTAGCCCAGAAACAGCGGAAGCTGTTAACCTTGCTAAGAGTGAGGGACGGCGCATAATTGCCGTTGGCACCACTTCTGTAAGAAGTCTGGAAAGCTTTTGGCAGGATGGCAAACTGATCTATGGCAACAGGTGGACCGACATCTTTATTTATCCGGGTTATCATTTTAATGTTCCGGATGCCATGCTTACAAATTTCCATTTGCCGGAATCCACTTTACTTATGATGATATCAGCCTTTGCGGGTTACGAGTTTATCCGCAAAGCATATGAGGTAGCGGTTGCTGAACGCTACAGATTCTTTAGCTATGGGGACGCCATGTTGATAGAATTATGAGAGAGAGAAGTTTCTTTTATTACGACGTGCTGGATAGCACGATGCAGGAATACCAACGCTTGAAGGATCATCACAAAGGATTAATGTCAATCCGCTGTGGTGAGCAGGACGACGGAGTGGGCAGAGACAAGCATATATGGCTTTCTCCAAGAGGTGGTTTGTGGTTTACTTTCGACATAAAGTATAGCGGTTTTGTGCCCTCTTTTGGGCTATTTACCGGGTATTGTGTGCATCGAGAATTATGCCGCTTGTTTTCTCCACTTGGGGACAAGCTGCAGATTAAGTGGACCAACGACATCATATACGATGGGAAAAAGCTGGGGGGATTGCTGTGCAAGAGTCATCCCGGAACATATACCATCGGGATTGGCTTGAATACAAACAACGAGATTGATTCCGCATTAGGAAAGTTTGGCGCTACCAGCCTGAAAAGCATTTTGGGTTGTGATGTTTCGAATGAACATCTGTGCTACAATATTATCGAATCGGTAGAACGAAATGAAAAGCTTCTTGCTCATGAGATTACTTACATCACCTATTGCAACGAGCATCTATTTGGTAAAGACTGCCTTGCTATGATCGATGTGGGTACCGAACCTTTTGAAGCAGAATTATTGGGAATTGATCTTAAGGGGGCTTTGATTGTACGCAAAAAAATGGGCGAAATCCTGAATCTAAGCACCGGTTCAATCCTTAGCATCAAAGCTTTTTCTTGACAGATAGTGCTTTCTTAAATCTTTGTGAAGATCAAGAATTGAATATACATACCCTGGAGGATCTAATGAACAGATTGTTGCTGATTGCCATGGTTGCCATCTTGCTGATTTCAGCTTGCTCGGTAAATACTGGCATGCCTCAACTCGACCAAGTGCAGGAAGATTACACAGGTTTGGTTACAAAAGTAGCATTCCTGCCCCTAAAGACTATGGATGCCAGAAGCAAAAACATCCGTAAAATCCTTACTGTAAGAGATCTGGATTACGTATTTTCAGCGTATCCCCAGTATGAACTGCTGAATATGGAAACCGTTGCAGAGGAATTTAATGCTTTCAGATTCCCGGATGTAGATGATATGGAATTGGAAGAGCTGGCAGAAGTTGCTGAAGCCACCGGAGCCAATGTTTTGATTTTGGGTAATGTAGCTTCTTTACGTGCCGATCAGTTTGCCCTTAGCTTGAGATTATTCAGCGATCGCACTCAGGAACTACGGCAGATCAATTTTAACGTTCCAAACATAAAAGAAGAACGCTGGAAACAATTGAACGATAACCTGATGAAGAATCTGGATACGTTCATTTCTACCGAAGTGGATAAGATTTTCAACGTTGCTACAAACTTCTACGCTGGTGCAAACTACGATGAAGCCGAAAATCAATTCAAGACTGTTGTCGGTCTGGATCCTGAAAAAGTAGAAGCTTTTTACTATCTTGGTGCAACCTATTACAAAACTGAGAGATATGAACTGGCTGAAGAGTATTTTGATAAAGCCTTGGAGATAGATCCTGAACATTACCAAACTCTGGTAATGATGAACGAGATGTTTGAAAATACCGGCGATAGCGCCAAACGCATTCAGGTAATGGAAAAGATTGCTAATATGAATGACGATGCCGAGCTATGGTTGGTAATAGGAAACCTTTATGCTGAAGCCGGAGAACTCGCTAAAGCTGAAGTGGCAATGAAAAATGCTTTACAACTTGAAGAAGACAATAACATGGTGAAGACCCGCCTGGCCTTCCTGTTGTTTGAGAACCAACGTTTTGAAGAAGCATTGCCCTATCTTGAAAGTGCCTATGAAGCATTCCCTGAGAACGAATTGATCTCCAGAAGACTGGCAATATCCTATCAAAGAAGCGGACGTATGGACGACGCAATCGCAAATTATGAAAGCCTGATTCAAAAGAATCCAAACGATATCCAAGCCTATCTGAATGCTGTTAGCTTGTATCGCATTCAAGCTTCTGAAGCTGAAGATCAGGTTACAAAAGATACAATCAATGCCAAAGCGGTAGAAACCATGAACCAATTGATAGCGGTTCAGCCTGACAATCCCATGGCATACTTGAACCTCGCCAGCATCCATCTGGCTCAAGGTAATCACAATCTGGCAGAATCTAATGCAAACACTGCAATCGAAAAAGATCCCAGCCTGTACCAACCCTACGTGATTCTGGCTACGGTAAACCAAACTAAGGGTACAAACGAATACAATCGCTTTGTGGATCTGGAAAAACGTGCTGCTGACGCAGTGGGACGTCAGGCTACCACTCTCTCCAGAGAGCGTGATGCCGCCAGAGCTTCTGCAAACAGCTTGTTCCGCCAGGCAGTGGCAAATCTTACTACTGCCAAAACCCTTACAAATGAACCCGAAAGCCTTAGTGATATTCAAAACAGAATTACTGCTCTTAACAAACTTGTATCCCAAACCACAGGATACTAAAAGAAGATCCCCCAATAAAATAAGGCCACCTTCGGGTGGCTTTTTTTTGAATAACTCATATGCTGGGTAAGATCACAGTTTTATAAGAAACCGGGTACCTACTATATATGGATGCTTTCTCTTCCAGATTGCAACCTAAAACCAAGCACAATTGAGAGCAAAATGACATTTATAGCTATTATCAGTTAGCAATGCCGGGCTTCGGAACAATTTGTGCTTGACTATATATAGCTAAGCGGCTCCAATGGTTCCGCTGGAAATATTGGATTTAAGATAAATGCATACATAGGAGAACCCATGAAAAAAGCCCTGCTCATAATCGGGATGATTAGTATCCTGATTTCCCTATCGGCCTATTTAACTGAAACAGCTTCCCTGGAAAACTTCCTGATCCGAAGTGAACCAAATTCCGCTTACGACAATTGGGTATCGCACATCGCGGAAGGAGTGGCTGTGCAAAATTACAATCTTTATGCTCCATACGACATCCAAAATAACGATTTTGGCGAGTATCGAGTACCAAACTCAACCGAACTTGCCCAATGGGGAGAAATCGTAGATCTATTCCTTCTGGGTATGCTGGATGAAGCTCAGACTGCAGTAGATAATGCCGAATTCCCATATCAGGTAGTGGAGTTTCACGACACCGATAGCGGCAGAACGTATTTTATGTTGCGCGAAGTGCCCAACGATATTTATTACGATCAAAATGGGACCACCGATACCTATGATGATGAGATTGGCGCTTTTCATTATGGCTGGGGCTTATACATATTCAGTCCAGCAGCACAAAGACCCATTATTGTAACAGTTCCCCACCCGACAGATGATTTTCCTACTCCGATCATTGGTTACGATGGATTTTCTACATGGGATGCAAGTTATTTATTGATATCAGGCGCAGGCAGAGAGGTAAGATGGTCAAACGTGGGGAATTATACAAACTCCAAATCCATTTCGGATCCCACCCGTACCGAAGCGCATCCCTTCAACGTCGCTTACAAAAAATTTGCAGATAAAATCAGGGAAGATTTTGGGCAACGGGAATTCTCTTTCCAGGTTCATTCCTACGATTGGAATCGGCACCAGGGATACACTGATAATCAAATCTCTGCCGGAAACAACAGGCTCTGCCCAAATCTTCCGATACGAGATCTCAGTAGCATGAAAGAGGATCTCATCAACAAGGGCAGTCATATCATGATTCCTGCCAATACGATCGGGATTCATCAAGATGTATACCTGAATCAATATTACTCTGTAAATTATAGTGTCCACGATTTCACCTTCAGCGATGGTGAACTGGAGTATCCGGTGAATGATAATATAGATCTACCCGCATATTCCCAAAACCGGCAGATGCTATATACTCTGAATGGTTGGAACGACTATGACAGCTTTGAGCCTTTTTTCCATATTGAAATGGATGAATTGCCCAATATGTATGAAGAAACGGAAAACAACTATAAGTGGTTCTATGGTTGGATAGAAGATGAATCCAAATGGGATTATGATAATTTATTCACATTTCCCCGGGAGTATTATTCTCTCTGGATTAATGACCTGAACGAGCTTTATGACGATCTGTTCACCATGGATGATAACTTGATTCCGCCCGTGCCTCAGAATCTTAGCGTAGTAAATAACTCCATGCAATATGTAACCCTGGGTTGGGAACGAAGTGATGCCTATGATTTTGAGAGCTACGAGATTCTATATGCCACCAGCCCCATAGCAGATGGAAACTACGAGATTTTTGATCGCTCCAATAACTCTCTTCTGGCATCACAAGCCTGTGAAGAGATAAATGTGACATCTCTGAGCAGCAGTTCAACCTATTATTTCAGAATCAGAGCCAAAGACAAAAACGGAAATTACTCTGATCTTTCTGGTGAAGTAAGTTCTGTTCCTGCGCCTACGAATATCTCGAACTTCAGTGCTCATGGAATGACCCAATCCGTACGTTTGGCATGGAATACAAATCCTCCCACCGGTTTCCAGGGCTTTAATGTGTATCGTCGCACAGAAGATACTGATTGGGAAATGATAGATACATATGAGACAAACACATATCTCAGCAGTGGTCAATATACTTATGAATATTGGGATTTCGATACCCAAAATAACGAACACTATACATATAGAATCAGTGCGGTAAATAACAGCGGATATGAATCCATTCATAATACTCCGATGCCTGCCAGCCCTTCTCAAGTGCATGACCTGGTACTTACAAACCAGGCAGGAACCCTCACCGATTCTGCTTCATTCTCGCAGAACTTCTATGCCAGCGATGGTCAGGATCTTTACTGGGATCAAACAAAATCCGGACCCAGCTCAAACTATGTATGGGTATCCTTCTACGAACAGTACTGGAGTCAGAATGGCACATACCTTGGCAGGGAAGTAAAGGGCGGTTATGACCTGAATGAAGACTTAAAAACCTGGGTGATCAGAATCCGTTCGGATCAATATAACGTCCCCCTGAGCCTTAGCATCCCTACAGCCTCTACACGTTCAGAAAAAATGTATATTTATGACAACGGCAGTGGAAACTGGCACAATATGCAAGATGGCGCCTATCAGTTTAGCGTAAGCAACAGCGGCTATAGAACCATGACCTTATACTGGGGTAATCTACAGCCTTCCGTGATTATTGGAAGTTTAGCAAATCAGGTGCTCCAGGGCGGAAATCAAGTAAACTTCTCTTTCAGCCCGCAGAATCCATTTTTGATCGACCACATGGATTTGTACATCAAAAATGCAAGCGATTCTTTGATGGTTTCAGAAAACATGCCCGGCACTTCATCTTTGTTTACTTATCTGGTACCGCAAGTACTGGAGATGCCGGAATGTAAAGTATACATAAGGGTGGTATCCACAGATGGCGTTGCCAAAACCTTTGCTTCTCCCTATACGCTTGCTATAGTGCCCCGCATGAATTTGATCTACAATGAACCCGGTTGGGCTACAAAAAGCAACCCTTTCCCTCAGCAAAGCTTTGGCATGGAGGAAGTATTTGGCCCTCAAGCCATGGGCTATGTATGGGATGAAGAGTGGACAGCATCAGATAGCTTCGAATTTGGCAATGCCTATTTTGTAAATGCTACGGATTTCATTTTTAACAGTAGTACAAGCGATGTCTTGCGCAATGAAATGAATGTAAATCTGGAGCCGGGATGGAACTTCATTGCCAATCCCCACATGTGCAATTATAAGGTGTCTTCTTTGCGCTTTACCGTCAATGGCAATCTCTATCGTTTTAGTGAGATGATTTCCCAAAACCTGATCTCCCGGGCTGTGTATGTATATCGGGATTCCGCGTATGTTCTTACCGAAGAGATCAAAGCTCATGAATCCTTTTTTATAAAGAATTATACCAATTCCGGTAACGAGGTTGTCTTAAATTTCTACCCGTATTTTACCGCTCCAAACATAACTCCACCAGTTCCATATTGGGCGATAAGCATGAGATCTTCTCTCAGCGATAACGATGCGATCACGGTAGGGAGCAGTCCAATAGCCACTGATGGGTACGACTTCCGTGTGGATATGCCCAGCGCTCCGGAAAAAACGCTCTTCCCATCCACTACGCTTTATCTGGATAAAAGTGCAGATGCATCATTCCCAGAAGCACGTTTGCGCGAAGAGTTCAGAGCGTTTTTTGCTTCCAGTGATCAAGAACAGATGGCATTTGATTTTGCCATTGAGGCAGATGAGGCTGGTTTGTTGAAATTTGCATTCGATAAGTTCAACTTCCCTGCAGAGTGGACCGCTCGCGTGCATTTCCAGGGCATCGCTCCACACGTTGACGAACTTTCGGATGCTGAATACCTGCAGTTTAATCTTACAGAACCGGGGATTTACCCGGGTCAGCTGATTATCTATAACTACCCCGTAAGTGGCGAGGATGTTGTTCAAGCTCCAATCGATAAACTAATTGCATATCCCAACCCCTTCAACCCCAGCGTAAATATCTCTTTCCATCTACCACGGAGTCAGGATTGTAGAATTGATATTTATAATATCAAGGGTCAAAGAGTTACATCTTTACATAAGGGCTTGCTTGCTTCGGGTAATCACAGCTTACAATGGCATGGCAAGGATGCCAATGGACGCAACGTTGCAAGCGGAATCTACTTCGCCCGAGTAAAGACTCCGCATCAAGCAAAAAGCTTGAAGATAATGCTCATGAAATAGAATATCTCAAAAAGATGAAAGGGAGTTCTTCGGAACTCCCTTTTTTCAATTATTAAAAAATGTGGCTTTCTTTCAAACCCGGATTGCCGTAGGGGCGCTCGCTGTAGTGCCCATTTACGTAAGGAGCAAGACAATGGAAATCCCTATTGCTGCCTGTAGCCAGGAAACCGCTTGTTGCCATAGCTCTCTTTTCAGGAGTTCAAAGCACTCCTATTTCTTCACATTATTCCCATTCATTACAGTGCTTTGGACTTCTGACAATGGGCCTGCCATTTATTGAGAGCATTGCAGTTCGGAAAAGCTCCAGCGCCTCAAAGGCTAGCCTGGTGTTTCATGCCAGCATAAGCGTACTATTGTCGCTAGATACAGCTATCGTGGAAGCATAATTCTAAGATGAA
>CAZJJH010000003.1:18360-20486 GCA_964546265.1 uncultured Candidatus Cloacimonadota bacterium | reverse complement strand
AGAGGTAGCTCAAAAGCTCTGATGAAAAACTATCGCATTCCCAGATTGCAGGAAGAACTAAAAAAGATCTTCAACATTACCCTAAGCCAAAAATTGGGGGATCCAGCATTGGCGTGGGTAAACATCACAGATGTGGTGCTTTCCAAAGATCTGCGCTATGCGAAACTGTATTTTTCGCACTACAATAACCCCGCTCCCACTGAAGAGATTAGGGAGCATCTTATCAAGACCAGCGGATTCTTTAAGAAACAAATAGCAGGAGCACATATTATGAGAACCATCCCCGAACTCTCATTTCATTACGATGATACCGAAGATCGCGCCGAAAAAGTGGAAAGCCTTTTGGCTGTCATCAGAGACGATTATGAAGACGACGACTACGATCCGGATATTGATATCGATGACTATCTGGATGACGACGACTACTATGATTATGACGATGATGAAGAAGAAGATGATTATGACGATTTTGACGACGATGATGAGGATGATTGAGCCCTAACAGAATAATATGAATAACGATATTGACACAAAGCTCTTTGCCCTTCTAAGGGGGGCAAAGAGCATTGCTCTTACTACCCATGTGAATTCAGACGGGGATGGTATGGTGGCATGCCTTGCCCTACAAAAGATATTGCTGGAAAAGGCTTTACCCAGCACGATCGTAACGGATGGTGAAGATTTGGGACGCTACCGGTTCCTGATGCGGGATGCCCGGGTTCTGCCTTATACTCCCAGTCTGCAATATGATGTGTGCATAGTATTGGATTGCAATAGTTACGACAGGCTGGGGCAAAGAAGAGCTTTGGTAGATAAAGCCCGTACAGTACTGGTCCTGGATCATCACGTGATTGAACACAATCCCATTTTGGCAGATTTACAACTGGTGGATTATAGCTTTCCCTCCGTAGGCACCCTCATCTGGCAGCATATGAAACAAGTAATATTATCCCTGGATGAAGAAATCCGCAGATATGTGGCAGAGTGCGTATATGTAACTATCCTCAACGACGGCAATAACTTCAGCAATGCCAATACCAACGCGAGAATGTTCAGCATCTCCGCCGAGCTCTGTGAGCATGGAATTCAGCCTCACTTATTACATATGGCGTATCTGCAAAACCACAGCGCCAAAGAAATGATGTATGTGGGCAACAGTTTAGCCACCATCCGCTTACACAATCAGGATCAGATTCTTTTTCTGCATTCGGATCTTGCTCTTGCCCGCAAGCTGCAGGTAAATCCTGCTGATTACATGAGCGTTACACGCTGGGTTCAGGGCGTATCCGGTCTTAAAGCAATAGCCTATTTTCGGGAAGATGAACCTGAGAAGTGGAAGATATCTTTAAGATCCCTCGTTGTAAATGTGCAGGAGATTGCCGCCAAATTCGGCGGAGGGGGGCATCGAAAGGCCTCCGGATTAAGCCTTCAGGGCAGCCTGGCTGAAGTTCAAGAGGCTATCCTGCAAGAGCTGAATCGGGCAATTTCTGCTCTATGAACGCATTCCTTGCCATAGATAAGGGAGCGGGAATTTCTTCCTTTGGCGTTATCAGCAAACTGCGTAAAATCCTTAAAATGAGAAAAATCGGGCATTGTGGCACTCTGGATCCATTTGCCACGGGGCTTCTGATCTGCGCCACCGGTCAATATACCCGCTTGTTGCGCTTTGCTGAGGCTTCGCATAAGTGTTATGAAGCGGAAGTGCTTTTAGGAGAGCGCAGTGCCACCGGCGATCCGGAGGGCGAGATTATTGCCACAATGCCGGTGAATATCTGCCCCGAGGACTGGGACAGCCTTACCGGTAAGGTACTGGCGCTAAAAGAATTGCCAATACCACAATACTCAGCGGTGAAGATCGAGGGTCGCCGCGCTTACAATCTGGCCCGGGAAGGGAAAAACCCCCAAATGCCCACCAGAGCAGTTGAAATACTGGATTTCCAGCTTCTAAGTGAAGTACACAACAATCGTTTTCGTTACAGGGCAGTGGTTTCCAAGGGAACCTATATCCGTTCGCTTAGTGAATACATAGCCGCAGCACTCGGCACGCTGGGTACCACCATCGCTTTGAGACGTACATCCATTGGCAATATTGACCTTGCCCAAGCGCAAACTTTAGATTCCATTGC
>CAZJJH010000003.1:0-18260 GCA_964546265.1 uncultured Candidatus Cloacimonadota bacterium | reverse complement strand
AGTGTGAGCGTGATCTCAATCGGTACTTTTGATGGTCTGCATTTGGGGCACCGAAAGCTGCTTAACCGGGTGCGGGAGATTGCCCATGCCGAACAATTGCAATCGGTGATAATCACCTATAAAGATCATCCTGCCTTTGTGCTGAATAGCCGCGCCTTGCCCAAGTTGCTATGTCCATCGGAAATCAAATACCGGGAGCTGAAAAACCTGGGCATAGACAGGGTGGAAATGCTGGATTTCTCCATGGAACTGGCTTCCACTTCTCCGGAAGATTTCCTGTGTAACATTCTTCTACCGCGCTGGCACCCCAAGGTAATAGTGATGGGTTACGACAGCCATTTCGGCAAAAATCGCCGAGGAAACCGTCAGTTTCTGGAAATGCATGCAGAGCGTTATGGTTTCAGGGTAGAGTATGTAGAGCCGGAGCTGTATGAGGGCAAGCCAGTTAGCAGTACTACTATCCGGGAACTGCTTACCGCGGGCAGGATAGAACTCGCAAATTACCTTTTGGGTCGCAAATACCGCTTGTCCGGAAAGGTAGCTAAGGGTATAGCCCGCGGCAGAGAGTTTGGCTTCCCCACGGCAAACCTTTTGCTCAGCAATCCCCATCAACTTCTACCTGCGCAAGGAATCTACCTTAGTAGGGCTATTGTGGGGGGCAAGACTTTTTTTGGCTTGACGAATATTGGTAAATCTCCCACGGTGAAACGTAGCGGAATAATCGAGATAGAGACTTTTCTGATAGATTTTTCCGGAGACATATATGGCGATGACCTGCAAGTAGAATTGCTTCGCTATCTCAGGGAGGAGAAGATGTTTGCCAGTATAGACGAACTAATAGATGCCATGCAGCGAGATCTGATCCGCGCCCGTGCTTTGATAGCTGAGGAGTCTGCATGAAGCGAATCCTGCTTTTATCCATCTTGCTTTTCAGCCTCTTGCACGCGATTGTATGCATTAGCGCAGATGGCAGCAGCATTCCCCTGGATCGCCAGTATCACTATTACTATCACAATGGGACAAATGATTACAATTTCTATGGCTCAAATCGATGGGCTGTAAGATACAAATTTCGCGACGCATATCCCGGACTGGCAGATGTAAATTTTGAGGTTCAGGGAGCGCGTTTGTGGTTCCCTAATGTGGCAGATTCCGTTTTAGTGGAGCTATATTCAGACAGCTATTCCCAACCCGGCAGCAGAATCCTAAGCAAAAGAGCCCCCATCACTGATAACCTGGTGGATGTGTGGTTTGATGAATCCACCATTCAGGATACGATCTGGCTGGTGGTTTCATACAGCACCAATATGAATAACCGCTTTGTCTCAGCAAGCGCGGGGGATGGCAGCTCCAGCTATTTCATGAATCAAGTAGGAGAGCAGCAATACCTGGCTTCTCTTGCCTCAGCCGGTTTTAATTGCGATCTCCTGTTTGGTGTTTTGGGCGAGTTCGTTTTGAGCGGACCGGATATCGAGCTTGTAGATTTTTCCCTGGAGGGAGAATTGTTCCCCTATGGGCGGGTGTATCCCTCTTTCCGCTTATACAATCACAGCGATGAGACCCTTGAGGATGGCTCTTTACGAATTTATCTCAATAAACCCGGAGCTGCCCAGTATGACACCCTCTACATCGAAGTAGGCGAAGCCATTGAGGGACGCAGTGAGTTTGATTTTACTGCTCAGGATTTTATCGATCTGCCGGAAGAACCCACTCAAATAAGGCTGGATGTGCAGTTCTCTGCAAACATCGCCGAAAATGATACCCTGCTTGCCAATAATAGCAAGAGTAAGACTTTTAATTTGTTTACCGAAGCCATGCCGGCAAAGCTGGTGGAAAATTTCATACAAGAAGAGCATCAGGCAAGTGCCATATTTATGCAAGAACAATATCTGCAGGAAGATAGCCATGTGCTGGATTACTATCCGGTGCTTGCGGATTCCCTGGCAAATCTTGGAGCTCTCAATCGATTCAACTGGTATGGCTTCAATTCCCTGCCTTGCACAGTAGGCAATGGATTAGAGCGCATCCTGGGCTTTACTGCGGGATATGAGACTGATTTTGCGGCAATGATGGAAAGCCTGCAAGAGCAGCGCACATTTATCTCAAACTCCAGCTGCCGCCTGGATACTATTCCGGATTCCGAAAATGTAATGCTCACCCTGAGCTTCAACAACGAAAACACCAATCTTTATACCGGCATGAGCCAGAGTATAGTTACGAATTCCAATGTCTTCACCGCCCTTTTTGCTCAGGATATTGCAGAAAGCTCCTCGAGATACAATCTCCTGCGATGGATAAGTTTTGCCGATACGATCAATACACCTGCCACCCAAGGCTCTATTATTGAGAAGAGTTATACCATCAGTGCCAGTGGTCTGTTTGACGATGCAGGCGATCTGCGCTACAGGATTTACTACTGGTTGCAAGGAAAAAACGGAGGGAAGATTCATTACGCGGCTTACGAGGACTTCAATCCCGAAAGCCTTACTCCAAATCAGGACGCGCTGCTACCGTCAATCGTGGCAAGAGCCTATCCAAACCCACTTAGTGGCAGTAGCGGGCTGAAGATAGTATTAGCTGATGCCCTGCCTGCAAAGGCATACATCTACAATCTGAAAGGTCAAAGAATAGTGAAAGTGGATGAGTTTTGCAGAGATGCAACCATCCCCCGAGAACTCTTCCCAGCTTCAGGAATCTATTTCTTGCGCCTGATCCAGGATGGCAAAGCGCCCAGAAACATGAAAATAAGCATTATAAAGTGATATAATATGGAAGAACACATTTTTATTTCGGACATGCACGAGCATGAAAACAAAGAGATTTCCGGCTATTATCTGGCCCAGGAAAAGGATCTGAGAGAGGGCAAAGGTGGCATGTATCTACGCCTTAAACTGCGCGATCGCAGTGGTGCAGCCACCGCTAATGTGTGGAAGGAAGCCAGCAAGATCAGCGAATATTTTAATGCCGGAGATATCGTTCACATCAAAGCCCAGGTAGTGAATTACAAGGGGCAGATCCAGCTAACCATCCAGCAACTGCGCTATGCGGACAAAAGTGAATTTGATATAGGCAATTTTGTGGCAAAAAGTCGCTTCGAGGCCGATTTTCTGGCAGAACGCTTCTGGACTTTTGTTGATAAGGTAGAAAACGAATATCTGAACCGGCTGCTGCACATAGTATTCGACGATAAGGAGTTTTTCCGCAGCTTTCTGGAAGCTCCGGCTGCAAAAGGATGGCACCACAACTATATGCATGGACTTATCGAACACAGCGTGGCAGTTGCTTCGCTTTGTGAATATATTAGCACCCAATATTCAGTATCCCTGGATCTCATGCTTTCCGGCGCGCTCTTGCACGATGTGGCAAAGACACTGGAGTATAAAGGACAATCTGCTATCGAGTTTACCGACCAGGGCAGGCTTCTGGGCCATCTGAGCATGAGCGATCAGATGGTTGTTAAAGCCGCGGAACAGATCCCGGGATTTCCCGAAGAGATCCTGCTGAACCTAAGGCACATGATTCTTTCTCACCATGGTGAATATGAAAAAGCCTCAGTAAGATTGCCCCAGACCCTGGAAGCAACTCTCTTGCACCATTGCGATAATCTGGATGCTCAGGCAGCCGGAGTGAGCCAATTGATCGAAGCAGCTCCTCCAAATGCAGTCTGGAGCGAATTCGACAAACTGAATAACCGATATTACCGGATTGTAAAGATCTAAACCGGAATGTTCCAAGTATCAGTACTTGCCAGCGGCAGTAAAGGCAATTGCATTCTTGTGCGAAGCCGCAATACCGGAGTTATCCTGGACGCTGGGATTAGTTTAAAACGCATATGGGAAGCGATGGATGCCCTGGCCTTGCCACACTCGATCATCAAGGCTGTGCTGGTCTCTCATGAACATTCAGATCACACCCGCAGTGCCGGCGCTCTTGCCCGCAGCCTGAAGATTCCGCTCTATATTTCCGCCGATACTTATGCTTGTTGTGCCCACAGACTGGGCAAAGTGCACGAGCGTATGCAATATTTTGAGGTTGGGACTGATTTCTTGATCGGCGACATCCTGATCCAGCCTTTCCGTTCTTCTCACGACGCCGTTGACAGCTGCAACTTCTGCTTTGTTCACGACGACCGAAAACTCGGCGTAGCCATAGATTTGGGCTATTTCTCCAAGCTTACTCTGTTGAAACTGAGCGGAGCGCACACTCTGGTATTGGAAAGCAACCACGATCTGCAGATGCTGATGGACGGCCCCTACGATTGGAATCTGAAAAAAAGGGTGAAAAGCGAACACGGTCACCTATCCAACGATCAAGCGGTCGGTCTGCTTTCTCAGATTCTGCATCCGGGTATGCAAAATCTGATTCTTGCGCATTTATCGGAAACTAACAATCTACCTGAAATTGCCTATAAGGTGATGGACGATTATCTGCAGAGCATTCGTAGCGACATCAAGCTGATGGTGGCAAATCAGCACATCCACACGCCCTTGCTGGATATCTGAAGAGCCTACAATAGCATTACCGGATCCACATCTATCTGAGGCTGCAGCTTACTTTTTGTATCTTTTAGGATACGTTCTATTGCGCTATTCAGTATCTTTGGAGTTTTTGCCTTGATAATCACGTGGTAGCGGTACAGATGATTTATTTTACTGAAGGGTGCAGGGCTGGGTCCTAAAATGATCATGCTTGAGCTTTGGGTGGGCAATTTCTTTTGTAAGAGAAACATTTCCTGCTTCAGACTATCCTGATCTGTGCTCTGATACAGAATTCTGCCCAAGCGGGAGTAGGGAGGATAAAAGAGCCTTTTCCTGAATTCCAGTTCAGATAGGGCAAAGCCCTCAAAATCCTGTTTACTGGCATATTGGATGGCATAGTGTTCAGGATTGTAGGTTTGAATAATTACTTCTCCATTCTTATCCGCTCTGCCGCTGCGCCCGGCTACCTGGGTAATCAATTGAAAGCTACGCTCGGCAGATCTGAAATCCGGAATATTCAGGCTTATATCCGCGTTGATGATGCCCACCAAAGTAACATTGGGGAAATCCAGCCCTTTCGTGATCATCTGTGTGCCCAAAAGAATGTCAACTTCGTGGTTTTTCATACGCTTGTACATGCTCTTCAGGTTTGTACGGCTGCTATCACTATCCAGACGCAAGATTTTTGCCATGGGGAAGAGGATCTTCAAGTTTTGTTCCACCTTCTGTGTACCTGGCGCTCCGTAAGCAAAACTGAAGGAGCCGCAATCTGGACAGCGCCGCAAAGTGGGGAAGAAGAGACCGCAATAGTGACATTGCATCTCTTCCCGGTCCCGGTGATAATACATGCTGATCTCGCAGTTTGGGCACGTAATAAGTTTTCCACATTTAAGGCATTGCACAAAGGAGGAATAACCCCGCCTGTTTTGAAACAAGATCACCTGTTCATTATTATCTATACGCCGGGCGATGGCTCTTGCCAGCTCATCCGAGATCAGGTCTCTGCTTTCACAATCACGCATATCCAGGATTTTTACTTCGGGCAGGCTGTAGTGTAAGGGACGTTTTAGCAGACGGTGTAAGCGATATTTTCCCTGCTCCGCATTCCTCCAACTTTCCAGCGAAGGGGTCGCGCTGCCCAATATTACCTGCGCTCCTCGTTGCGAACCTCTTACTATCGCCAGATCTCTGCCGTTGTAGCGGGGCAGGTTATCCTGTTTATAGCTCTGCTCGTGCTCTTCATCTACTATTATCAATCCCGGGTTTTTCACCGGCGCAAAGATCGCGCTACGCGCCCCAAGTGCTATCCTGCATTCGCCTTTTTGCAGTTTTTGCCATTCATTAAAGCGCTGCGCATCGCTTAATTGACTGTGTAGAATGGCGAGGTCGTCTCCAAAGCTGGAGTCAAAACGATCCAACATCTGCGGAGTAAGCGCAATCTCCGGAATCAGGAATATCACAGATTTTCCATGTTTCAGATACTTGCGGATCAGTTCTATATAGATCTCGGTCTTTCCGCTACCTGTAATGCCATAGAGCAAGTGTACCTGAAACTTGCCAAAGTCCTCCAGTATCTCGGAAATCGCTCTTTCCTGTGCCTCATTCAAGCAGATATTCTTGGCGCTACCGGGGGCTTCCCGAAGAAGCTGGTTATTAGCTATCTCTTTGGGGAATATTTCAATATACCCTTTTTTTACTAAGGCCTTGATACTGCTGTATGTTATCTCAGAGCTGATCTCTGCCATCGGGAAGGATTGTTCAAAGCTTTGTATCAACAGCCAGGCTTCTTTCTGCTTTAGCGGCAATTGATCGGCACTAAGCTCCCTATCCAGAATTCGGATGAAATTTTGGATCTTGGGTTTATCCTTACGGTTTAATCTGCGCTCCGTTTTTATGAATCCCGCATTTTCTGCTGCTTCGGCGATCTTGTATACCGCTTGGCGGGGATACATTTTTTTTAAATCCTGCAGCTTGATCTTTCCCTCGTCTTTCTGCGCTTCGTAGATGAAGCGGTATTCATCCGGAATCTCCTGTTCAAGATTGATCCAGCTTACACTTGCGTCGATCGAGATCTGCAATTTGGCGGGGATCATTGCAAATAGTGCTTTGCCTATCGTTGTATGGTAGTATCCCGCCATCCATTTTGCCAGATCGATCAAATCCTCCGGGATTACTGCGCTGCCATCCAGTACTTCCGATATCTCTTTGTAATTATGGCTACCCTCAGCTTGTTCCGCCAAGCATATGCCCAGCATCAACTTTCTCTTCAAAGGTACCAAAACTCGAGCGCCAATCGCTATGGGATCCCGGCTGGAGTAGCTGAAATCACACGAGAGAGTAAGGGGTAGAGCGATAAGGTAATAGAACATTTGTTATAGGCTTTGGGAGGGGCTTTTTTTGTCAATATAAAAGCGGAAGGCAGGGGCTTGCAAGCCCATTTTTTGAGAACAATGTTTTTGTCCATTGTCTTGCTGCCTACGTAAATGGGCGCTTCAGCGAGCGCCCCAACCGTATAGGCGGTCGCCGTACCGCCTATGTATTTTACAGCCCATAATGCCCGGTTATAGCAGTATTTATGCCTTCGTCCCTTTACTTTCCCAATTACATCAGCCCGGCTTTGGCGGGATATCGCCCTTAGATCCTGCTATGGCGAAAGCTCTATCTGGCGACAAAGCTAAGCTGATGTTTGCTTAAAACATCAGGGCTGACACCTGGAAGAGAAATGCTGTCTTTTTTTATTACCGACTTATAAACATGGGAGTTGAAACAAATCAGGGTAGAAGAAATCTCTTATTGCAATGTCTCTTACTCAGAGATTATGTCGCTTTATCTTTACCTGCAAGTCAGATGAATCAACGCGAAATCTGTTTCACGATTCTTCTGTTATTACTTTCCACCAGGCCCTATGGGAGGCAGCCGTTTCAATAGCCGGATAGATGCCTGCCAAAAATGCTGTATATCCCGCGGGTAAAAAAAAAGACCTTACCCAAAAAAGGTAAGGTCTATGGTATGATTATCTTGTTTGTTAATTAACTTCCGGCACTTACTTTGAATTGATATGCCGTTGCTTCGCGGATGTTGAATACCCAGCCATCCACAATGGACTTCACTTTGCGGACAAATGCTTCAGGATAAGCACCGTTTGGCACCACCTGAGATTCTCTCACAGTACCATTGCTATTGATGAACAATGTGATGGTAAAGCTGGTGCGTTGCCTGAGCTGGAATTCACGATAGGCCTGCTCAATTTGCGATCTGTGGGATTCAATTTGTTCCCGGAGGGTAGTAACTCTTGCGCGTGAAGCTTCATCCAGGCCGGCAACACTGCCTTCTCTTACTGTCTGAATTCCCAGACGGGCATATTCGGCTTCAATCTGCTTTTGTTTTACCACATCACCCCAAGCTTTTCCGCTCTTTGCCAGCTTCGTAGCATCGCCGGTGATGTGTTCTCCAACGGCACCTTCAGGAGCTTGATCGTAACCCATTGAAGATGGACCTTGTTGAACCACCGCACCAACATTGCCAAAACTGGGAGTGTTGGATGCGTCAAACAGTGATCCTGCTCCTCTGGTAGTTCCACCGCTGCCATTGATACCGGTTCCAGATCCGGAGGTTCCGCCACCACGGCGGTTTGCCGGAAAGCCTTCCTGGATAGTAATCATATCTACTGTAGTAGGAGCGATACCGATATTACCAGCATCAAAACCTCCGGCAAAGGCCGCATCCAATGCAGATGAAGCTCTGGTGGCGGTGCCACCGGGGCTACCTTCCTGGGCTACCTGTTCAGGACTTTCTGTTTCGGTAGGAGTTTGCTCCACAAAACTTCCAGTAGTAGGAGTGATGTCCGGAGTTACCCTTTGGGCTTGAGCCTGGATGCTCTGCAAGCGTTGTGCTACGGTCTCTTCCTGATTATACTCTTTCTTCAGGAAAAGATCGAAGATCAAGATAAACACGATCGAAAGCAGCAATACCAACCACAAGATCATCCGGTTAAAGCGGCTGACCGCGTCCGGTTTTTCTCTGCGGGCATACTGTGCTACGATCTGCTTCTCTTCTGCAGTGAGAATTGCCACCCAGGGTTCTTTGTACTCAAAATCCACGCTCCAATCCGGAGATATGGTAAGAGTACCTTTGATATCCTTTTTTAGCACCAATTCATTACCGGAGAGCAGGTTGTTTTGCTTAAGGAAATTACTGTCTACGGGGTTACCTCCCTTTTCGCAGCTCAATTGAGCGCCGGGGAGTAACTGCATTACATACTCTCCTCCCTTCTGCTGGATAAAGGTATGTTTATCCGGAAAAGAGGGTTCGAGGATCTGCCATTGCAGGTACTTGTTTGAACCAATGGTGAAGCTTTTCTTGATCTCTTTGCCTTCCTTGGCATAATCAAGAAACTTACCCTTGTAGTTCAATCTGAGACTTAGAATCTTAGCCATAAGACCTCCATTATTGTGTAGAAGCAGAACTGTATGTCCTCAACCATTCTGCTTCTTCTAAGGTTGCGAAGTAAATGTTTTCATAACCCACTGAGGTGCCTACTCTCACGATTTCGGTTATGAAAGAACATGGAATATCTGCATCTGCCTGAACTACCAGGCAGGCTTCGTTAAGTTTATCTTCCGGTATGTAGCTGAATTCTGTGGTAAAGAAATCGAACATGGTTTGTCTGGTTTCTTTGTCTTCCACAATTTGCTGAGGAGTGCCCAAAGGAAGGTTTTCGGCCCCCAGCAGAACTCTATCCAAATAGATTTTTACGGGAGTAACCATGGCATTGTCCATCAGCTTTTCGGCAGTGATCGTGGTGGGATACTTCATATCCGGTAACTCATTGATTTTCACTGCTTCCATAGATACGTTTTTGATTAGAAATACCAGGAGGATGGTAAGTACGTCCAGCAGAGAGGTGATCGAAAGTCCGCGTACATCCTCAACTTTGCGGCGTACGGCCTTACGTCCCTTCTGTTTGCGTAACATTGAATCTCTTGAACTCATATTTTCCTCCCCAGTTCCTAGTAATAATACACGTTTTTGGGGTTACGATAGTGTACTGTAGCGAAACCATTGGTTTTGCAGAGGTCAATAGTGCGGATAAGGGTGTCGTAGAGTACTTCAGGGTGCACGATGACAGCAATTTCAGAGCTTTCAGGGAATTTATTCTTCATATCTGACAGCATATTGTTCAAGCCATCAAAATCATAGACATTTTCTCGAAGCCAAGGAAGTCTGTGCGTCGTTTTATCCGGCTCGCGAATTTCCATTCCGGGGAATAAGCCGGTTTCGTGCTCTTTCAGCATCAGGTGGATTTCCAGGATTTCTTCCTGCGCGTCTCCGCCTCCGCCTTCGCCTTGTCCGTCTCCGCCTCCATCCGCGGCAAAATTCAAAGCCAAAAGAGCAACCTGCGAAATCGAGATCATCAGGATCAAAAATGGTATGATCGTAATGAAAAGATTCATGATCGGAACCAGGTCTGGTTCCTGCGGTGCCGTCTGGCCTTTCTGTTGCCTCGCCTCTGAAGGACGATATACTGCCATAATCTTATTCCTTGATCTGGTTGTTAATATGGTTTACCAGTTTCACGCTATATTCATCGATATTGCTGATCAGCTCCTGAGCGCGAGTGAACAATCCACCTTTGATCAGGGTAAGCGGAATAGCACCGATCAAACCGAGAGCGGTGGTTCCAATAGCCAGGTAAATACCATTTGTAAGTGCTTGGTTTGCTGCAGCACCAGTCAAGCTTCCCAGGGCACCGAATGCCTTGATAAGGCCCCAAATGGTTCCCAGAAGTCCAAGATATGTGGAGATCTGAGCCAAGGTGTCAAACCAGAAGAGACCGCCATCCAGCTTATGCACTTTTTGCAGAACAGCTTCATCGAATGCATTCTGCACAGCGATACGGGCTTCTTCACCCTTCTTGCCGGATTTGCGAACATCCTTGAACACTGCCAGTCCACTCCAGAAAATAAAGCCCATGGTGGTGCCTTTAAATTGGTCGGCAATCTTGGTGGCTTCATCAATCTGGTCGTTTTTAACAAAGTTTTTGAGTTTCAGGAAGAATTTCTCAGCGTCAATTTTCTCTCTTACATAAAGCTGGATATAACGCACTACTGCCAATGCCAAACCGATCAAAAGGTTGATAAGAATCAGATAGCCAAATGCTCCACTGGTGGTAAAAAGTTCAACCAGATTTACCTTGCCGGATGCGGCCGCGGTATCTGCTACTCCCTCTGTGCCAGCTTGCGCAAAGAGGAAACCTACACTCATTAACAGGGCGATCACAACGAGTATGCTATGCTTGCTTTTCATTTTGACTCCTTAAGCCATTTATTTAATAGTATTTCACTGTTTTCTTGAACTATCTCTTCATTCAGGATAAAGCGGTATTTACCGGTAACAAAAAATGTGTCCGATTTATTTTTGTAAAATCCGGAAACCGGAGCCATGGCGTCGACGCGGATCTCAATTACTTCCGTATCGACTATCACCCCTTCCGCGTTAATGGTTGGTTCCGGGGCAGGCTGAGGATTCGCCTGCTGGGCCAGTAATGCCGCGCTGAATGTGCTGAGCGCTATTAGCAAAAACAGGACCTTCTTCATCGGATTTCCTCCTTTCCAGCTTGTGAATATGTGATTTTTGCCAAAACGCCCCGGTAGATTGAGCTATTGGTTACTTCGAAACGGAGTACGTTTCTGCCCATAACGACGTTTTCTGCTGTGATCAAGATCTCGCCTTTGTAGATGGTAAGGGGATCCGGGTCATAATCGAAAAATGATGCGCCAAGTTCTGAACCGTTCAGATATACTGTTACGCTTTCAGGTGCTATCAACTCTATTGTTCCTTCTTTGAATTCCGAATCCAGGATGAAGTCGGTTTCAAACACAAGATTATCGGAGGGTCCATCGATTTCGGAAACCCAAATGGGTCTGGCAGCGTTTTGATCCATATTGGCAATGTTGTCCCAGCTAATGTTCCACTCGGTTGCGTCCGTGGCATATGCACTGCTTTCCTCCCCGGTTTCGGGATCCGTAGTCACAATGCGCCAGCCCTGGTTTGTGAAGATCGTGTTTACTACGGGAGGAATATTCTCTTTGATGCGCTCAAGGCTGGTCATGGTCTGCAAAGCAAACGCAGCTTGCAGGGAATTTGAGCTATCGTTGATAAGAGCCACTTCCAGGCTGTTGTTCCCGGCGCTGAACAAGGCTCCGGGGATCATGTAACTGTATCTGGTGCTTACGGGATTGTTTACGTCCAGAGTATCAATCGCTACCCAGGAAGAGCTAACTACGCTGCCATTTAGCTTCACTTCGATATCCAGAGGATATATCACGTGAAGATAGGCAAAATTTGGAACCAGATCGATATCAAAATTACGCGTAGCTCGCAAGGTGTTGCTGGCGGGGATCTGGGTGCTTCCCAGTGCCTGGCCCTTGGGGGTCTTGATCTGGCTGATATTCAATTCAAAACTATCAGGTTCCAGGCTTTGGCTCCAGAGATCGTTAAACACATAATCCGTAGCGCGATATTCTGTGCTTTGATTGTATTCAAGCAGTACGTTTTTTGCGGCTTCGGTGAGTTCGTTTTGGTATCCTGCCAGATGGAACTGGGTGTAAATCTGATTGTTCCAAGTAAGGGATTGCACGATGTAATCCTGTGTGTTTTGCATTACAAAGCCGTTGATTTGGGCTGCTGCCTGATCTCCCCATTGACTTGTATAGTATTCACCCTGCTCGGTGATTCTGAAGAATGTCTCGATCTGGGTTTTCACTACTTCTGCACCGCGTTTGTATATATTGGCAATCAGGCTCAATGCCCGCAATTGCCGATCGTTATCAATTGTATAGTTGCTTTCTCCGGCTCTGCGGATTACCGCACGAACCTTTTCTACTTCTGCATTGACAGTGTTCACATATTTGGGTATCCGGTTATCTCCACCGCCAAGGTTCCTGTCCCATGTAGTTACTCTAACCACTCTGATCTGCTGGGCGGGGCTTCTGGTAAAGAGATCTGAGTTTTCCAGGGCTTGCAGGCTGGAGTCATAATCAGCATAGAAGGCATTGCGTTTTTGGAGTTCTTCATACTCGGTCTGCACTTCGGCAAAGATCTGGTAAATGTCGTCATCGAAATCAAGACCCTCATCTTTGTAGCGGGATTCTACTGCGATGTAACGATCTCTCGCCGCAAAGGCAGCATCGTAATCCTCGTTCATGCGGGCGGCGTCAAATTCTTGCGCAACCAACCTTAATTCTTCATCCGCGACAGCCTTGTAATAAGAACTCTTGCTGGGGTCTTTCTGGTATATCTGGCGAGCAAGCTGATTATAGCTCTCCATTTCTTTACGAGTGTAATATCCCTGTGCCATATACTCCATGTAGGGCAGGCTGCGTTCATGATTCGGATAGGTGGCGATAAAGCGCTCCATTAGCTCGTAACCACGCTCAACGTTACTGATTTGGTTGTAGATACTAATGGCATTAGCCAGGAGGTCACTTTCCGGATAGTCTCCATTGTCGATCTGGTTTGCCACTGTTTCTTCGTAAAGCGCAAGGTAGGCTTCTGCAGCTTGGGCTTTGGTGGCGCTATTTTTCTCCATAGCAACTATGGAGGCAAAGCGTAAACGGAAGGAGTAATTACTATCCGGGTATTCGCTGATAAATTGATTCTGCAGGCTTTGTGCCAGAGCAGGGTTATTCATCAAGCTATCGCTTTCGGCAATTTCCACGGCTTGATCGTATCTGGCATATATAGCATCGATATTATTATCGGTAGCAGCCAGTTCCATCAGCAGGTCAATAGCTTCTTGATAGGCGCCGGCTTTTTTGAATGCCTCTACTGCTTCGTTCTTCTGCCCCAGAATTTCCAGACTGCGGGAGGGATCCATTTCGGCGGCAAGGCGCAAGCGCTCATTTGCTTCGGTAATATAGTCTCCGCTGGCAGACGCTTGTTCGAAATTGCTTTGAATCTGCACAAGGATATCCTGGTTGATGCTGGCGCGCTCTTCAGCAGACTGAGCCAGAGGCAGGGCTTGACGGAACCAGTTTTCGGCATCCGGGAATCGTTCTTCCCGCATGCTGATATCGGCAAGCTTGAGATACGTTTCACGTTTGTCGTTATCGCTCATCATATCGCTCTGCTCCAGGGCCTGAGTGTAGAACGCCACAGCTTCGGGGTATTTTTGCTTACCGAGCTGGATATCACCCAAAAGCAAGATGATTGAGATCGTATCTGCAATCCGGGCAGGGTTGCTAAAACGCTCCTGATTGGCTACATCAATATATCTGTCAGCAGTGCGTTTGAGGAAAGCGAAAGCTTCTGCTTCATCTGCCGGGGCGCCTGCAGGGGGATTATAGTCGCCGGCGTCCATGCCATCAAGAGTTTCCGCATATATGTTACGGGCATAGTTCATTGCCAGCTCTTCATTTTCATAGAATTGAGAGTTTGCGGGATAACTGTCGTTGTAATTGTAAAGACGTTGAATAGCCGCCATCAAGTGGGATACATCCTGAGTCTGATCTGCCAAAACAACGTAGTTCCGGGTCAGCAAGCTGTCTGTTTCGGCTCGGAAAGCAGCATAATTATTATGATGGATCTGGGCAAAACCATCGTAGCGATTCATATGGCTTTCATATGCGTCCAGGCTTTCTTTGCTAATGTTTGCAGCAAAGTTGTTGAACAGGCGCAAGCCACGGTTTGTATAGGCTGTATTCACGATCTCCATTTGTTTGGAGATATCATTAGCTGAGTTGATCGCGTACCATTGGGATTGATGGTCGTAATTATCGATCTGCCGCTGGTAAATATTCTGCGTAATCGTATCCAGGTTTTCGCCTTCTCTCAATTCCTGCGAACGGTTATGATAAAGCACCAAAATGGAATCCAACAGAACAGGATTTTCCAGGGCCAGAGGCACGGTTTCGATCTTAAATTCCAGGAAGTCAACCGCTTGAAGAGACACACCCATATCCAGCTTGTATTGTGCAGAGCGATCTATTACTTGATGTACGATTTGCTGGTTGTCGTAGCCTTCAAAAACGCGCTGCAATTCAGCTACGCCTCTGGAACGGGAGTTAAAGTCGGTTCCATCAAGAGCGATCAGGCAATAAGCGATGTTATCCACGGCATCCCGGCGATAGTCTTGAGCTAACTGTTGATCGGCGATAAGGCCGGAATCTGTGGCCATCAGGATCTCCATGAAGTCATTCATGGCGAGGCGCAGCTCTTCCTGATCCAGGCTGTTTAGCCTCACCCAGGCTCTTTGGTAAAGGGCTTCGTAATACAGAGGGCTTTGCCGGTTTGCCACGATTTGGTCAAAGTATCCAACCGCGCGGTCACGGTAAATAACCGGATCTTCGGCATCAGTGGAAAAGCTAAAATTGAGCAGACCCAGGCGGTACACCGATTCTTCATAAACGGGGGATTCCGGATAGTTATTTACTATCTCCATCAAAGCATCCTGGGTTTCGCTGAAGTTTGCCTCGCTGTATACTGCGTTGGCCGGAGGCATATCGTTTATCCTGGCGTTGTTTCTGTATGCTATCTTGTTCTGGCTAACTTCCAGCCGCATAATCTCGCTGGAGATAAAAGCGATGTTATAGAGGGCAAGATCGCGGTTGGGAAGATCTGGATCCAATTGCAGAGCGCGCCTGTAACTGACTAATGCCGGATTTAGATCCTCGGGGATAGCATAGTATTGTAATTCGGCAAGATTGTAGTAAAGATCTGCCGCGCCCACCAAAGAACCGCCACCGGGTTGCTCGATCGCGCTGAAACTGGGGTTCTGCGCCAGAAAAGCATTGAACTCGTCTATCAAAGCAAGTTGTTCAGCGCGCCAGTAAGCCTTTTGGGTTTCAAGCTCTTCGGATGAGAGCTGATACTGGTTTTCCAAATACTGGTTGTATTTGGCCATGAGATCGCGATATGCCATTTGCAGAGTGATATAGTCTATGCTTGTTAAAGCCTGTCCAAATCCGCGGGTAAACACCTGATCCCGATCTGCACTGTATGCAATCGAGCCAATCTGGGAGGAAATGCGGGGGCGAATCTGTTCCCGGAGCTCGTCGTTGATAATCGTGCGGGCTTCAGTAACCACATAGTCTTCCATTTCAGTAGCGGCTTCCTGCAGGAGCGCTTTTTCTTCAACCAGATAATTGTATTCCTCTAAAAGCTGAGTAAGATATTGCCTTTCACCTTCATCCGTATTTTGAACATCTGCCAGATATTTCTGGTGCAACACTTCAGCTTCGGCTTTTTGGGTCACCGCCCACTGCCGTTCATTCATCAGCCGCTCGGTGTGTTCGGGAAAATCTCCGCTGGCAAGCAGTTCGTCAATCTCAGCAATCATCTCATCGTAGGAAGCAATGGTTTTCTGGGTTTGGATTACTCTGTCCAGATAAAGGTTACCGGCATATACTTCGGATTGCTGGGGATCGTTGGCACTAAGCTCCAGGAAGTTTTGTTGCAAAAGGGTGTCGAATCTTTGCAGGAGACGATCATAATAATCCAAATTGCTCTTAACGGATTCTATCATTGCCAACGCGGGTTGAAGCTGTTCCTCGGTTCGCACACTTGTATTGGCATAATCCGCCAACATCTGCTTCAGCTCATCCAGCTTGGTCATCTCTGTGCTATGAGCTTCCACGATGGCATCCACAAAGAGCATACCATCGAGACCAATCATGCCATTGTAAATGGCAGTAAGATCCACTTTTGTCTGGTCTATCTGGGCATTCAGCCGGTTGAATTCAGCTTGAGTCGGATTCTGATAATATGATGCCAAATCCAAATTGTTGATGCGCTCCAGTACCATCTGCTTAACCGGTAAAAGATCGTTCAGCACAATGTCTCGGTTGCTGTTGTATGATTCAATCAGGTTGATTACTTCAGCGTAATTTCCGCTATCCGCGCTAAGATCTGAATATAGATATAGATACGCAGGGAAGTATTGCTCCGTGTTGTAGTTTTCAAACACCACCACACGCATAAAATCTCGAGCAGCGTCACGATCTCCGGCTTGCAGGAAATCTATCAGCTTGCGATACATCACAAGATTCAACATCTTGCGTGCACCTTGATTCAAGTCTGTTCTGAGCAATGAGTCGAAAATTGAAATGGCTTTGTCGTTTTCACCAACCCTGGCATACATGTGCCCCAAAAGATATAAAACTTCATTATCGCCAAGATACCTTAATATGCTACTGAACTGTTGTAGCTCCATATCTGCCCGTTCAGGATCCAATTCAATCAATCCGGGTAGCTCATCAACCAGGAATTCTTTGGCTGCTACCCTGAGTTCTTGCTTCTGAATGCGGATCTCTTCCCGAAGTTGCTCTACTGTCAATTGCTCATCATAATCACCCGTTTGGGCAACCATGGAAGAGGTGCAAGCCAGCGCAAAGACAACGAGCAAAAACAATTTATAATACTTTTTCATAACCCCGCTCACTTTAGACTCTGATAAGATTAAAATAGCCGTTTTATTAGGTAGTACGCCAGGATGCAAAACCTTGCATCCTGGCTTTCTACTGCTTTATAGGAAGTATGAATCCTACATTTCACTTCTATATGTTTGCTTGTTAGTTCCGATTCGCCTTCAGCTCCTGAATCCAGGAACGAAGATCATCGAGAGATTTCTGAGCTTTTTCACGTTCTTCACGCAGTTGCTTCAGTTCATCCAGCAGGCTGCGGACTTCAGGAGAAAGCTGAGCATAGTTTGTGCTGCCGCCAGTTCCAGAGAGCCCAGGGGTTTCCAATGTAGTGCCGGGAGTTACAACTGCAACTTCACCGGTGCCGGGGGTTTCCGGGGTAGTTCCAGCGGGTGGGATAACCACAACTTCGCCAGTGCCGGGAACTTCTTCACCAGTAGGCGGAATTACTACGCCTTCTTCCGGAGGAACAGTACCCAAATCTACCACGTAAGGCTCTTCCAGGTCACTATCCATGGCATAACGACTGAGATCTGGACGACGCTGAGCTTCAGCATACTTATCAAAGAGATAGGATACAGCAAAACCTAAACGCAGGTTATCCTCATAACCGTTATCTTTCGCCAGATCTTCAATAGCGCTGGCTCCAACCTTGAAGCCCCAGTTTTTCCATGTGTACTTCATACCGGCGTTAAAATCGTGACCACTATATTCACCCTGAATAGCAAGATCGCGGATCGGGGAAAATTCGGCAGACGCAAACAAGCCGTTGAAGATACGGGAGCGCCCAACTTGACCGATGAAGCGGTTTGAGCCAATCCCTAGATTGAACATCCAGGGCATGCCAAAAACAACTGCCTGTTTGGAGGCCACAGCATAGGGGGAATAGTGCTCAAACGCGGCTGCGTCCGGATGATTATCAAAATCGGCACCAGGGGCGATGCCGCCATCATCAGTTTTGTGTGTATCCACAGGAGAAAGGATGTTGTCCATACCAATTGCCAGCTGAGGCAAGCGCGGTGTTTCCTGCAATACCTTAAATTTTAAATTCAAAAAGTAAACTAATGGCTCATCTTCTACTTTATCGCCAACGAACATGCCCAGTTCCACGCGATCGAAGAGACCCACTCCAGCCATCATATACGGCGCAAACCCATCTATATCCACGGGTTTAGCCACGTCATAATAGTAGCCGGCCAACATTAACTCGGCTGCTCTATGGGGTAAAACATAAGCATCCGGTGTACGCAACATGCCAAGTGTCTGAAAAGGCACTGCCTGTAAGAGACTAAACATTGTTGCGATAACAATTACACTCAATATAACTTTTTTCATACTTCCCTCCACCTTTCGGTGTTGATTT
>CAZJJH010000002.1:0-20500 GCA_964546265.1 uncultured Candidatus Cloacimonadota bacterium | reverse complement strand
GGCTGGAATACCAGGAAATGCTGAAGATCAAGAAGCGGGAATTGGAAACCCTCCGCACCACAAACAGCCTGGCGCACCCCGAACTGAAAGAACCGGTAAAACTGGCAAGCCTATTGAAGCGCCCCGAGATCCGGCTTGATGATCTCACACGCTATGGCTATAATATCCCTGCGGATTTCAGTAGCTTCATCCGCAGCAAAGTAGAGCTGGAGATCAAATATTCTGGCTATCTGGACCGCATGTATGAAGAGATCGCCCGATACAGAAAAGCGGAAGAGCATCGCATTCCGGCGGATATAGATTATTTTAAGATTGAGAGTCTGGCTTGGGAAGCCCGGGAAAAGCTTGCCAGAATAAAGCCTCAGAGCGTTGCGCAGGCCATGCGCATCCCGGGAGTGAATTATACCGATACTTCAGCCCTATTGATCTGGCTGAAAAAGCACTACAACAAGGCGGAGGATTCCGATACCTGAACCTCTGCCGGGGAGATGAGCTATGAACTGCTACGCCGTGATTCCAGCCCGCTACGCTTCCAGCCGCTTTCCCGGAAAGCCCCTGGCTCAGTTGCAAGGAAAACCCATCATCCAACATGTGTGGGAACGCGTAAGCCAATCCGGCTTATTCAATGAAGTGATAATCGCCACCGATGATCTGAAGATATCTGCCGAAGCCCAGGCTTTTGGCGCTGTTGTTATGCTTACAGACAGTGAACTGCCCAGTGGCACCGACCGCGTGGCAGCCGTATCTGAATATCTGGAAGAAAACAGTATAATCCTAAACGTGCAGGGCGATGAACCGTTGATATCGGCGGATGCCTTGAAAGCGCTGCTTTCGGCTTTTGACGATAGCGAGGTTTTGATGGCAAGCCTGATGACCAAATTTGCTGACGCCAGGGAGGCCACGAACCCAAACATGGTAAAGGTAGTAACCGATTCCCGGCAAAACGCTCTTTATTTTTCCCGCAGCCCTATTCCTTACAATCGCGATAACACTGAAAACACAAACTATATGCGCCACATCGGCGTATATGCCTTTCGTTACAAGGCCTTGATGCGCTTTGTAAGTCTGGAGCCAGGCAAACTTGAAATCCTGGAGAAACTGGAGCAGCTCCGCGCTCTGGAAAACGGCATCCCCATCCGCATGGTCTATAGCGATTATCAGGGCATTGGCATCGACACTCCGGAAGATCTCGAACGGATTGAAAAACTATTCAAGGAAGGAATTATTAAATGACCCGCAAGCTGATCCTGCTTTTTATTAGCGCGCTACTTTTAGCCGCCTGTTCCCAAAACCTCCGCATTTTGCACACCAACGACAGCCATGCCGCTTACGAGCCTGCCCGCAACGGTTTAGGCGGCTACGAAGCCTTGGAGTATCATCTGGAAAAAGCCCGCGCCGATGCCGGCAACCATATCTGGCTGGATGCCGGGGATATGCAGACCGGCTCCATCTTTTCCGCCATGGAATACAATGGTTTGAAGGGGGGAGCGGTTCTGGAAGTTTTTAACCGTCTGGATCTGGATGCTGCCACTTTTGGGAATCATGAATTCGATGTCTCTGAAGAACACGCCCGCTCCCTGGCACAAGCCGCCAAATTTCCCTTTCTGAGTGCAAACCTGCTGGAAGCTGACGGCAGTAGCTTTGGCGCAGCCCCTTACCGGGTATTTTCTCAAAAGGAGCTCGATATCGCCGTGATCGGGCTTACCATAGACAGCCTGCCGGAAAGAGTCAAGCCCGAAAACGTGGCAAATATCACCATCCTGCCTTATACTGATGCCATCAACCGAGTTCTGGATGAAGCGGATGCCCAAAGCGACCTGATCGTGATCCTCAGCCACAACGGCTGGGAAGCAGACAGCCTGCTCGCCACTCAATTGGACCACCGGATAGATATGATCGTAGGCGGACATTCGCATCTGGCTTTTGAGCCTGCGCGAATCGTAAACGGAATCTATATCGTATCCACCGGCAGCCACTTGCAAGCCTTGGGCCAGGTGGATCTGCGGGTAAAAGGGGATCGCGTCTCTTCCTTCAAAAACTCACTGATTCCGCTTACGCAGCCTCCCGCTGACTACGACAGCAAATTGACAAAATTCCTGGATGAAAGCATCGGAGAGCTCCAGATACAGCTCAGCGAAGTGGCGGGAACTCTGCCTTTCGCCTTTGAAGTGGATAAATTTCGGATAACTCCGGGCTCGCTGTGGGTGGCAGAATCCCTGCGCGAGGAATATCCTCAAGCAGATCTGGCAATGATCAACAATGGTGGCTTGCGCAAACACTTGCCGGAGGGTCCGGTTACCCTGCGCGACCTCAATGAATATATCCCCTTTGGCAATACTGTAGTGATGTTTAGCTGCTATGGACGCGACCTGATGACCGCAGAGGCAAAAAACTGGGAAATCCTGGAAACCCGCCCCTACGACATCATGAGCCTGAGCGAGGAATCCTGGCTGAATGACCGCGATGGCACTTTTTTGGTGGGAAACCTGAGTTTGGATCCCCAAAAAGTGTATCGCGTGGTAAGCCACGATTACATCCTCAGCCAATGGGATAAATACCTGGGTTTTGAGCCTTTCGAAGTAGAGGAACGGGGAGATCTCTTTTTGGACGCCATCATCAACCAGATCCGCGTGCAATTTGGCAATGAGGAGCAATAAAAGAGCCTGAAGAACCTCCCTTACTTAGGCAGTAGCAGGGATTTGCTCAAAGATTGAGTTTCGCTTAAGGATATCTGCTCAAACCTGCTCTGTAACAAGCTAAATGCCATCACCAGCCGGTGATCCTGCAATGTATCCAAAGTCAGTGCCGGTATTTCCCTTTCACCCAAAGGAAAGATCGTAAGAGAATCCTCGTCTCTTTGGTAATCTGCACCCAGCATATCCAAGGCGCGGCATATTCCCTTTACCCGGTTGCTTTCTTTGTGAATAAGCCTGCCAATTCCGCTAAACCTGCTTTGCGTATTACAAAATAGCGCCAATATGCTCAGAACAGGCATCAGATCCGGAGCATCCTTCAGAGAAATATCCACACCCTGCAGAAACCCGGGTTTAACTTCACAAAAGCCATTTGCCATGCTGACTACTGCCCCCATGCGCCTGAGAATATCAAATACCGCCGCATCCGCCTGGGGCAGCCTGGGATTCTGTTTACAAGCGAAAACTATGCCCTCGGGACGCAGCACACCCTGCACCGCATAGAAAGCAGCGGTGGACATATCCGCATCCACCCGGTATTCTCGCGGTAAACCAAAATCCCCTGGTTGGATGACCACACAAGTGGGTTCATGGTCTATCTGGACTCCAAACTGCTCCAGCATATTGATACTTAGCCGCATGTAAGGCAAGGATACCTGGCAGGATGCCAGCGCCAATTTCACTGGGTTTTTCATGAATGGAGCCGCAAGGAGCAACGAGCTATGGAACTGGCTGCTGAGAGATCCTTCCACACTGATATCCCATCCCGCAAGTTCATAGCCATTTATGCAGATAGAGTTCCCTGCCACCTCAATATGCGCACCCAATGCCTCCAAAGCCTTTTGCAGTGGAGAAAATCCTCTTCTGAAGAGCCTTTCAGAGCAATGGATTGTGCTTTTTATTCCGTGCAGATTTGCCAATACAGAAAGCCAGAGACGGAAAGCAGTGGCAGAACCCTCAAAATAGTATATATGCTCACTTTTTTCAAAGAGTTCTTCCCGAAAGCGGAAACGCATCCCACCCGCTTCGGGGGATAGTTCAAACCCAAATGTTCTAAGCGCGTTTTCCAGTTCTAAAACGTCTGTGCAGGGATTATAGTTTTTTAAGAGTATGTCTGCCCGGGCATGGGCACACAACACCATCACTCTTTGCAGAATGGATTTTGAACCCGGGATCTCCCGGGATCCCCTAAGTATTTGCTCGATAATGCTTTTCATGCCGATTTCTGTTCTTTAATATCCTTCCTTTTGTTTTGCCGTTCTGCATTTGTGGATCAGCTCTCCACACCAAAATTTGTAAGCCCCCGATCCCCCACCCGCTACATTGTCCGGACTTCAAGGCACCTTTATCGCCAGATCCTCCTATGCACACAGCATCATCCAAGCTTGAAATCCGGCTAATACTGCGCTGAAGCATCCGGCGAAGGGAAGGGTTTGGGCAAGACTGATGAGCTTAACCGTTCCTGGCAGACGCTTATACAGCTTTGTACTTCGCAAAATGCTGTCAAGTACGGATTTTTGCTCTTTAATGCAAGCTCTGAAGAATTGCCTCATTTAGGATATGGCTACAAAGATGTATTGCCGTGTGGTGGAATATAAGGATATATAATGCCGCATGGCGTGGATTCCGGGTCCTTTATGGGCGTCAATATTGTTTCGGCTCTCATGCAAAATTCAAGCAATAAAAGGATGCGTCGACATATGGTGTAGAGCAGGTGAGGCTTTTAGCCACACAGTTTTATCCTGGTTGCGGTTTGAAAACACACATTAATTAGAAAACACGCTGTATATGCCGGGGATCGGGCTGCTATGCTCTGCCCTGTTCCAGTAAGCCGCTCGGAACTCCGGGCTTGACAAAATAAAGTATAAGAACTTTGTGGAAAAAAACATCTTAAGCTGGATTAGTAATGGATAAAAGACCTTCCTGGCATGAATACTTCATGAGAATGGCATTTCTTTCCGCCAGTCGCAGCACCTGTTTACGCCGGGCTGTGGGAGCGGCAATGGTGCGGGATAATCAATTGATTTCCACAGGCTACAATGGTAGCCCCAAGGGCATAGCGCACTGCTCCGAGACCGGTTGCCTGCGCGAACAGCTCAATGTTCCATCCGGTGAAAAGCACGAGCTTTGCCGGGGAGTTCATGCCGAGCAAAATGCCATCATTCAAGCCGCCATCAATGGCAGCAGCACTCGCGGAGCGGTGTTGTATTGCACTCACCAGCCCTGCAGCATTTGCGCAAAAATGATCATCAATGCCGAAATCCGCAAGGTATATATCGCGGAGTCTTATCCCGATGAATTGGGTAGCAAGCTGTTCAAAGAAGCGGGTGTGGAACTTTTGCTCTACGATATAAAAAGCAATACTTTGGAAAAGTTGATCTGATATGTTCAAATCTTTCAGCGTAAAAGACCTGATTTTGATCGCCGCATTAGCAGCAGTGGGAATAGCCATCAAGCCCTTAGTGGGTCCATTTTTTAAGCTACTTTCGCGTCCTTTGGGCATTCCCGGTGGTTCTTTTGCCGGGGGATTTTATATGATGTGGCTGGTTTTAGCGATTGTGATAGTAGATAAACCCTTTACCGGCATCACCTTCGGGATATTGCAAGCCTTGGGCGTGTTGATCTTTGGCATTTCTGGAAATCAGGGAGCATTATCTCTTGTTTCCTATTCAATTCCCGGGCTCATCGCGGATCTCGTGTATATGGGTTTTAACAAGCACAAACACCTTGCCGCACAGATATCTATGTGTTCTTTGAGCAATGCCGCCGGAGCTTTGATTTCGGTAATTGTATTGTTCAACCATCCCTTACCGATTATACTTGCCGTAGTAGGGATGGCGCTTGCCTCCGGCTTAGTGGGCGGATTTTTGAGCTTTGGAATATATAAAAGCATAAAAGAAATGAGGATTATATAATGAAGTATATTTTGCTATGCGTGATGTTACTGATAGCGGTGTCAAGCGCCGCTTTGGATATTGTAGATATCAATGGTGAGATTCACCACTATCCTTACGATCAGTTTTTCCGGATTCAAGCACATGAATTTACCACCAGTAAAGAGCTAGATAAGGAAACTGTGATCAACACCTGGAAAGGAATCCGCTTCGATACCTGGCTTAAAGAGCAGAATCTGGGTGATTTTGCCATTATCAAATTCAAGTCCAACGATCGCTATGAAGTTAGCTTCAACAAAGCTGAATGGGACACGCTCACTTGTTACCTGGCATATAGCGGCGAGGGCGAGATATTCCCCAAAGAACAGCTCAGAATCATCTTCCCTCATTTGCGAAGCATGCACTGGGTTCGGGATCTGCAGCAGGTATCGCTGGAGAACCATCAGGAAGTGCCTCTTCCGGCACGCTTTATCTCCTGGTATGAGTTCTTTAGCGATCGTGAATTGGTCAAAGACCCTGCTCCCTTCGTGCGCATCGAGGGTTATCCGATCGATGATTTTATCCACGAACTGAGCGATCAGCCCATCAAAAACGTTATCCTCTATAGCGCAGATGGTCTCATCCAAAGTCTCAGCTATCCTACCCAGCTTGCCGGAGCGGTTCTGGAAAGGGAGCCCAAGGGCTATATGAACCTGAAAAGCCCTCAGATACCGGGTGGAATGTGGATGAAGAATATCATCTATATGCAGGTGGATAATCTGGCGGTAATCAGCCAAAACTCTCCCTCTGCCTTGATCCCTCTTGCCAAAGCGCTGAAATGGCCAATCACAGCGGACTCCCGGGTCAAGCTCCATTACATAGACGATACGCAAGATGAATTGCTTTTGGGAGACGCCTTAACCGAGCCAATGATCTTTGACGGAACCACATACTTTACCGTTGAACCCTAAACTGCAAGTATCACACCTGAGCTTGAGCTTCGCTGATGCGGAGTCCTGGCTCTTTGAAGATCTCAGTTTCAGCCTGAAGCCGGGCCAGATATTGGTAATCTCCGGGAAAAATTCCAGCGGTAAAAGCACGTTGATCAATTGCTTGTGCGGAATCATTCCCAAAAATATCCCCGCCCTGCTGGAAGGCAGTATTCTTTGGGATGACCTGCCCATAGAGTCCATCCCGCTGTGCGAAATTTTCCGCTTTATGAGCGTTGCCCTGGCAGAGCCCAGGGATCAATTGATGCTGCCCACGGTGGAGCTGGAACTCGCTTTCGCTTTGGAAAACATGGGTCTTCCCCCAGAGGAAAGCGCAGCAAGGATTGCCCGCTCTGCCGATTTTTTTGGTCTGCAAAAGTTATTGCAGGCAGATCCATTGAAGCTTAGCGGTGGCGAGCAGCGCCTGTTGCTATTGGCAATCTGCGATAGCATGCAAAACTCCGTAATCCTGCTGGATGAGCCTGAAACCGGGCTTTCGGAAGCCGCGCTGAACACACTGGAGCGCTGGCTGAGGCAAATGCGAGATCGGGGCAAAAGCATCGTGATCGCCAGCCATTTACGCCGCATCATTGATTTGGCAGATAGCGTTGTGGATCTGGATAAGCCAGATGTTTAGCTGCAGTTCCCTAAGCTTTGCGTATCCGAACAGGGATCCGCTGTTCCGGAATCTCAGCTTTAGTTTTTCTGAGCACGAAAACATCCAGATAAAAGGGGAAAACGGTTGCGGTAAAAGCACTCTTCTCAAGCTCTTGTGTGGTAAATTGCCAGCATCCGAAGGCAAGATTGAGCGCCAGAAAGACGCCTTCTTCTACCTGCCTCAAAATGCAGAAAGCCGGATTTTGGGAGTGAACCTTGAGCAAGACATGAAGATCTGGCAAATATCCGGGATGGACATCGGCCCTGTGCTAGATCATCCGTTGCTCTGGGGCTTAAAGGATTCGATCCTTTCTCTGCCCCTGCGGGAGCTCTCCCAAGGCGCCAAACAGGCGTATCTTTTGAGCATAGCCCTGTGTATGCCACATTATCTGGTATTAGACGAACCTTTCACCGCTCTGGATAGCATGCGCCGCGAGATTCTGGATCGGGAGCTGGCGAAAAGGCAGGGTATGCTGGTGGTAAGCCATCTCAGCACCAGGTTTATGCCCCAAAGAATTCTCAGCCTCGCTGAAGGGAAATTGCAATGAATAGAAGATTGCATCCCCTTTCTTACTTCATCCTATGCGTTTTCTACAGCAGCCTGGCGCTGACATTGCAACATCCCCACATGGTAGCGCTGGTTTTTTTTCTGGCATGGCTGATAGATTTCCGTATGGGTTCGCGCCATCTGATAAAGCGGCTAAACTCATTGGAGAAATTGTTCTGGCTGCTCATCTCGCTGATTTTTATCCAGTTGATCTTTCGCCGCGGAGGGGGGATTGCCTACTCTTTGGGTCCGATTCACCTGTATCGAGAAGCGCTAAACAGCGCTGCCCTGCTTACTTTCAGGATAATGAGCGTATATATGTGTGCCCTCAGCCTGAGCCGGATGGACTTCAGCCTTTACCGCTCTGCCTTTGCTGCGATGCACTTGCCTGAAGAGCTATCCTTTATGGTCTCCTATATGGCGCATCTGATTCCGGGATATGGAGCTCGCTTCAAGGAGCAAATGCAGGAATTGAAAGATAGAGGCATATCTATCCGCAGCCTGAAGTTCAGAGAAAAAATAGAACTCTATAAGATTCTTGCGCTCTCTGCCATTGCGGATATCATATTAAGCAGCGGCAGAAAAGCTATCGCTTTGGAGCTGAGAGGCTTCCGGAGCAAGGGACGTCCGGTGTATCTGCATCGGCACCGTTTCGGCGGGTGGGACCTGGCAAATCTGCTCTGGATGCTTTGCGTTCTTGCCCTGATATATATATTAATGAGTACTTGGTATAGAAATTGCACCTTATGCGTAACGATATGAAAGATAAACAAGATATAAAGCAGAATATAGAAAGAATCCCCGATGGCTTGGGAAGCATGCAGCTTGGTCGTAGCTCCAATTATGCAAAGACTGCGCTCTACTTGCTCATCTTGATCCTGTTTGCGGGAATTGGCTACCTTTTTAGTAAATCCAATCAGAATCGTAAACTCGCGCTTCTGGAAGAAGAAAACAGGCTCCTGCGAGCCAAGATAGAGCTGTATCGCGACACGGTGGATTCCATCTACAGTATGCTGGATTCTCTGGGTATAAAGCACGACCATAAACAGAATCCCGAGCTCTATCGCGGTGGAGCTGCTACACTTACCGGGCACTCCAGAGATCCCCGGCTGAAACAGCAAATGGAGAAAATGGAATATACTCTGGTGGATATCCTCCGGAGCCTGAGCCCCCAAAACCCGGGTACCGAAGTGTATGGTAGCGAAATTGAAGTTATCGCCAAGGATACTCCGTCCATTTATCCAACTTTTGGCAGAATTACGGATCATTGGGGAACCCGCATGCATCCCATTACCCGCAATCTGGAGTTTCACAATGGCATCGATATTGCCAATGAAACCGGAACCCCGATCTATGCCACAGCCAGCGGAGTAGTGGCAAGCGCCGGTTATCAGCGGGGTTATGGCAGGCGTATCACCATCGAGCATGGCAACGAATACCGCAGTATATATGCACATCTGTATTCCATCAAGGTGAAAGAGGGAGATCCGGTTCAAAAAGGACAAATCATCGGCTTGATGGGAAACAGCGGACTCTCTACCGGTCCACATCTGCATTATGAAGTGCAATATAAAGGCCGCAGCATGAACCCGGCAAGATATTTGAACCGCACCGAACGCTATGCCTCACGCTGACAAGATAGCGTGGATTATTACCAATCACGCCCCTGCGGAGATTCTTTGTGGATACCCGAACATCGAAGGAGATTTGATTGCCGTGGATGGCGGTTTGAAGATGGTGAATAAGCTCTGTTTACATCCCAAGGTTATAATCGGAGATTTTGATTCCCTTTCCCCCCGCTATCTGAAGAAGTACCCCAAAACACCCGTTATCCGGCATAAAGCGCATAAAAATGAAACCGATACGGAGCTGGCAATTGCCTGGTGTGTAGAACAAGGGATATATTCCGGGATAGTGATCTGCAACGATATGCAAGGACGCACAGATCACGCGCTGGCAATTCTGCAAAACCTGCTCGCATTACACGAAAAGGGAATCCCCGCCCGCATCGAAAACCAGTTTCAGAAGCTCTTCTTTCTATCGGATACCACTCGCTTGCAAGGGCACAAGGGAGATCTTATCTCACTGATCTCATATGATCCATATGCACGGTTTTTGCACTCCGAAGGCTTGGAATATCCCCTTGATGATCTGGTAATAAAACAGGAACAAAGCAGGGGCATCAGCAATGTGTTTTTACAGCCGGAAATCTGCATCTATCTGAAACAAGGAAAGGTATTGGCAATCCACACACCCAAAAGCTAAGGCTTACATACTTTACAGGGTTCCAGATTCTTTCTAAGTGCCTCATCAAAAGGCAGCGAAAGCGAACTTTCGGTTTTGTAGCGGCAATCTTCCCGATGATATTTGTTACTTCCGGGGTTGAACCAAACCAGGCTGTCCGGATGCGCGGGATTCTCCTCTTCAGTATCTGCCCAAAGTCCCCGCTTTTGCATGCGGGCATCCCGCTCCAGCTTCATAAAATCTTCCAGAAAAGTAAAAGGGAAACTGGTGTATGCATGCCCATAACCCTGGCGGATGATTTCGGCATTTACAAATAGCGAATCACTGCTTCGATACACATACGCCAGCATGCGCTCGTAACGATCTTTATGGCCGGAAGCAGAGTTATTCTGGTCGTACTTGAAGAATACCCGCTCGCCCTGAAGTATTTCCTTCAAAAAGTCGCTCGCCTCCAGTCCATAATGCTCCACTTCTTTATTGGGATGCACGGATTCCGGAGTGTCCACGCCAATCAAGCGGATTCTGGTATCTTTGCCATCCACGCTGGCTATGAATGTATCGCCATCTACCACACGCACTACCCTGTATTGATCCGGGGCAATCATGCTTTTTTGGGGACATGTAAAGATAGCTAAGAGGATGATGACGAGCAAAGTAAAGATGAGAGTATATTTCAAGCCTGCCAACCTTAGGGATATATGATGTTATTGCGCTTGCTAAGTGGGTTTGGGGCAACCATCAGCTTTAAGTTGTAGAGTTCGCTGAGGATATCTTCCCGCATCAATTGCTGTGGGGTGCCGCTCTGTAACAAACGCCCTTCTTTAAGAAAAATCATGCGGTCTGCATAGTTCGCAGCCAGATTCAGATTGTGGCTGATCAAAAGGATGCCTTTATGCTCTTCTGTGCATATGGTTCTTAGCAATCTCATGATCTCCACCTGGTAGTTTATGTCCAATTGTGAAAGGCTTTCATCCAAAAGAATGAATGGGGTCTGCTGGACCAGAGCGCGGGCAAGATATACCCTTTGTTTTTCACCCCCGGAAAGGCGGCTTAACAGGCGCTGCCGCAGTTGTTGCAGATTCAAGCGTTCCAGAGTATCGTTCAGGATCTCAAGATCCTCGGCGCTGTGCTTTTGCATCATCCCCATGAAGGGGAACCTTCCCATCAGAACGGTATCTTCTACACTATACTCAAATTCGCTGTGTAGCTCCTGAGGGATATAGGCAAAGATGCTTGCCAGTTCTGTCCGGCTGTAGTGTGTGAGATTTTTCCCTTTTAGCTTCACGCTGCCCTGATGAGCTTTCAGAAAGCCCATCAGGGTGTATAGCAGAGTGGATTTCCCGGCTCCGTTGGGTCCCAGCAGCACGGTAAACTCACCCTCGGGCAAGGTAAAACTAAGATCTTTGAGGATATCCTTCCCCTGGTAACCCGCACAGAGCTTTTCGGCACTTATCATATGCTTATTTCAAGAGATCCAGCTGCTCTTTTGCCAGTTTTACATAGTGCGCCGGTTCTTCTGCCGCAACCGCGTTTTCCAGATGCATTCTGGCTTTATCCGGCTCATTTATTGCCAGATAGATCATGCCCATATGGTAAAAGAGCTCGGCAGATTTCAGGCTGGAGGCTTCTATTTGGGGCAAAAGCTTGGCTGCACGTGCGTAATCTCCCTTCCGGTAATAAAGCCACGCCATGGAATCCAAAAAGCTGATTGAATTTGGCTCAATTTGCAGAGCTTGAGATATTAACCGCTCCGCTTCATCGAGCTTTGAGCTGTCGCTCAGTAGCAGATAACCCAGGTTGTTCATAAACATCGCATCCCAAGGCCAGCGTTTGAGACCTTCGCGCAGATGTAGAACCTGCGCTTCTTCATCACTATTTCGCGCTAAATCATCCAAAATTATGGTAAAATCTTCCTTATCGGCATAGCCCTTGTTCCAAAGAGAGCGAGCATAATTTTGCACGGGAGCGGCGTCGCGTTTGGAAGCATCTTCATTCAGAATGAAGAGCAAATAGTCCCTTAGCGTACCCTCGGCAAGATTTTGCTTCAGTTTCTCACTGAAACTTTCTCTGGATGCCTGAAGTTCTTCCGGGCTCTGATCGGCATTGAGAATAGTGGTAAACAGAGCTTGATTGAGATGAGCAGTGCAATAGATCAGCTCCGCCATCTCCCGGGCAGCCGCTTTGTCTCCCAGTTTTACGGCGTGAAGCAGTAATGCGGAAGCAGCCATGCTATCCTGCTCCGGCTGAATCCGTTTGTTAGAAAAGCTGTGCAAAAGATACTCATATACATCGCTATTTCCATATAGAAGAGCCAGATTGGCGAGGCTGAAAACCAACACAGCATCGTCTGTAGCCGTGATCTTCTCCTTGAACGCAAAGATATTGCCGGGCTCGTGTTTCTGGCTGTAATAGATTATATAGCTAAGCATGGAAGTTCGATCCTGAGGATATCTGTAGCCGGCAAAACGCTCCTGGGCGAGATCTTCTTCCTTGCTGTCCATTATAGAAAGCAAAAGAGTTTCGTTCAACGTGTCCGGTGGCAGCTTTTTAAGTATCTCCAGCGCTTTATCATCGTCCTTACCCAGCCATGCCAGGGCAATTAATTGAGCAAAGCGGGTATCATCCCGGTTCAAGCTCAGCGCTTCATCCAGCAAGGCAGTATCGGCTGCTTCTCCCCTGCCGGTGGCATAAGTGTATGTATAATAAGAAGCCCAGGCACCGGGAAACCGAGTGCTCAATTCATTCAATGCCCAAGTGCAGCCTTCTGCATCATTCAGTTTTTCATAAGCACGGTATGCTTCTACCAGCATTTCTTCATCGAACTGAAAGCCTTCGCGCGCTTCTTTTAGCAGATCTACCAGTCGTTCCGGCCCTTCCTGTTGAACAAGCACGGAAAAGTAGCGCATGCCGCTCATGAAACAGGCTTTATGGATTTGCGGGCTCTTCAGATCGTGAGCCATCGCCATATTATACACTTGATTGGCAACCGCGAGATCTCCGGCAAACTCCAGATAGCTTCCGCTTAAGAAGTAATACATAGAGGGCAGGCTGGGATTGGATTTATCTATCCATTGCTCTTGTTTGGGTGCCAGTTCCGCCTGAGCTATTGCATTCTGCGCACACCCTCCCAAGAGTATCAACATAGCCAGATTCACAAAAAGCAAACAGCGCTTCATTTCAGCTCGATGCTATTTGAGATGGTGAACAATTCCACTAAGATCGGCAGTTTATCTCCGGCGGGGAAATATACGATGTTATCGACAATATAGGCTTTCCCTTCATGCCAGAAGGCATAGCTTTGGAATCCTCCGCCGATCAGGTGGGTCATATTCTTCCAGGCACCCACAATGCGCCAGGCATCGTATCCTGCCAGCTGAGTTTGCTCCTTACGAATGCTTTCTTCATCGAATGTGTCGCCTTCAAAATATTTCTCGCCCAGCATCTTACGCTTTTCAATCAGCCAGTTGTGATCCACTTTATTCTCTGGCATATCTTCATAATAGATATTGATGTATTTATCCGGAATTTCCCGCTCCGGAACTCTTGCCCGATAAAGGAAGGAAAGGAATCTACCCACCTTATCATTGGAATACAGAGTGTAGTTATCCGGAATCATCATGCTGAAGGGATAATCTTTCCAAAAAGAAGCAGGAATTACCTTCTGCTGGTAGGTCTGATAGCCCTGTCGCTCCGCAAAGCGACGCACCAGCAGCTCGAAGATCTTATCACTTTGGATGGCGCTTATCTTCTCCAGATTGAGGGAGTTTGAGCCCATCAGATACATGATCAGTTGATCTCTGCTATTATGGTTACGGGCTACAAAGAGATCGCCGCCGCTATTTTTCACCCGGGAGATAAAATCTTCCGCCAGGCTTTGGCGCATATATTGGGATACTTTAGCGTTGGATTCCAGATCCCCGATAAAGAGCAAGTTCTTGTGTTTGCTATAGTTTTCCACTTCAGAGATATTCAGCGTGTTTACTTTGAAATACTTCTCCGGATACGCCAGGATCAGCTCTCGCTCTATGCTGCTCTGAACAAATGGTTTCACCAGGCTCCAGTTTGAAGCGTCGGCAAACACATACACATCCCTATCATCGCCCATGGCAAGGGGTTTGGCGTTGTCTATGATGCCGTCAAACTTGGTGTAACGGGCAGATTCTTTATCTGCCGGGGAACAGCCAAACATCAGCATCATGGCAAGGATAAACATCAGGTAGCGCATTATGCCTCCTTTACGAAAAGAAGTTTAAGATAGTTAAATCCACTAACCAGCGTGATCAGAACCACTATCCAAAACCAGATCTCCACGCCAAGGCGCAGATTACTTGTGACCTCCGGCAAAAAAGCCCATGCCGCAAAGGCAAAGATGATGCCAGACATCTGCATCACGGTCTTCAGTTTGCCCAGTTTATCAGCCGGTACCACTACTGAGCGAGCGTGCAATATCTCGCGCAGCAGAGTAATTCCCGCTTCGCGGATCAGGATAACGATAAAGATGATGATGCTCAGATTGTAGGGTGGCAAAAGGCAAAGTACGCTAAGAGCACTAAGCACCAGAAGTTTGTCCGCCAGTGGATCCATGATTTTCCCAAAATCGCTGATCACATTCCACCTTCGCGCCAGAAAGCCATCCACGTAATCCGTCAAAGAAGCCAGGGCAAATACGATCAAGCCATACAAAGTAGCCCTCTCACCTTCATAGACGTACATCAGATACACAAATAGGGGGACCATTGCAAATCGTAAAATGGTAAGGGCATTGGGAAGATGTTTACGCATCCTGCGCCTCCTCATCCGGGCTGATTACCTGCACCGGATCACAGCTATTCAAGGCGGGATCGTGTTCATACACCCTGAGGCTCAAAAAGATGGCAATGGTCGCGATCAGGCTCACTGTGCCCATTACGGCAAAACTGAGCCAATCCACCAGAAAGTCCCAACGCTTCAAATAGGAACCGCCATAATAAACCAGCAATACCAGCGCGATGGGTGCCACCAGCATCATCCAACTGTGTATGGCATGCAACTTGTTGTGCCGCATTACATCCACAACGCTGATCAATCTGCGTTTCTGCTTTAGATAGATGTGCATTTCGTAGCTCAAACGGCTGAAGATGAAAACCAAAAAGATCAACAGTCCGGCAAATACATTGAAGATTATGAAGGTAAAGCGCAGGCGGCTCAGCTTTAGCAAGAGCCCGGCATATGCCTGACTCTGGCTATCAATATCGGTCTCTTCCAGATGTGTCCTCAAAAGATCCATCACCCGAGCTTTGGCGGTGATGCCAGCTTTACCGGAAGATAGCGTGATGCTGATCAGATCAGGAAAATGGTAATCTGCAATTGTCGATTCACTTAAGGGCAAGCCGTATGCTTCTATCAGCTCCAGAGCTGCCTGAAATCCGGTTTCGTGATTTACTGCCGCAAGATCCGGGATTTTGCCCAATTCACTCAGGAGCGGCTGAACCTTGGTGGTATCCGCCACATAGGCATACACGGGCAGTTCGGAGAGCTCCGCATAGATCGTTTCCACTTCACTGAAGTGTTGATGAGCAAGAAAAGTCCATACGCCAAATAAAGCGCAAAGCAGAAGCAGGATCAGATAAAATTTTGCGTTCATACATTATTCCTGTGTGTTATGGTAGCCAAAAAGTAAGGCTTGTTTCCACTGTGTATTTGCAGCTTGATTATGTCAAGCAAACTATTTGCAAGCAAGCCCCGCAGGTCTTTGAGACGCTCCTGAGGGTAGATGAGAATGGCTTTACCCTTGGGAGCCAATATTCTTTGCACTGTGGACAAAAGTTCCGGCATGGAACAGAGCAGCTCAACGCGGCTATGATTGCGCGCTTCGTTTGCGCTCAATCTTCCGGAATTCCGTTTGCGCCAGGGAGGATTTGCATATAGCAGATCATAAGAACCCTCTGTTAAGCGTAGATCCATCTGCCGGAAGTCTATCTGAAGCTCACAACGCCGGGCGTTCTGCTGCGCCAATTCTGCCAGATGCGCCTGAATCTCCACCCCCGAGATCTGCCATTGGGGCCGCATGAAGCTACACATAATGCTTACAATCCCACATCCACAGCCCAGCTCAATAGCCTTTAGGGGAGTGTCTTCAGCTGCCTCACACACACATTTATAGAGCAATTCCGCCGCTAAGGACACCCCTTGTGCGCCAATATCCTGCAAGATGCTTTTCCCCTCAAAAGGCAGCAAAAGCTCCCGATATTCCGCCAAAAATACCTTCTGCTTACTTAGGAAATGGCCAGCATACGGTCGATGCTCTTTTTGGCGCGGGCGGCGATATCGGCATCCACCACTATGTGATGTTCATCCTGTTCCAGCGCGCGAAGCAGGTCTCTGATACCGGTCTTTTTCATGTTTTGGCACACCGCTTTGGGAGATAGGCTCACGATCTTTTTCTGCGGATAGATATGCTGTAGATATTCTGTCATGCCGTTTTCCGTGGCAATTATCACTTCATCGTGTTCTGCAACATATCTCAATATACCCCCGGTGGACATCACGAAATCCGCCTGGCTTACAATGGTGGGATCGCATTCCGGATGGGCAAGCAATCTATAGCCGGGATACTGCGCTCTGAGATTGCGGATATCCTGCACGCCAAAGCCCCATTGATGGGTAGGGCAATAGCCGTTCCAGGTGATCACTTTGCGCCCGCTTTGCGCCGCTGCCCAACTGCCCAAATTGCGATCCGGAACAAACAGGATTTCCTTGTCTTCCGGCAACGATTGCAATACTTTAACCGCATTTGAAGATGTGCAGCAGATATCGCTTTCTGCTTTTACTTCCACGGTGCTGTTTACATAGCAAACCACCGGGCTCCCGGGGTGTTGCGCCTTAAAGCCCTTCAGTTGATCTGCCGTGATCATATCCGCCATGGGACATCCCGCATCAAGCACGGGTAAAAGCACCCTGGATTCCGGATTCAAAATCGCGGCTGTTTCTGCCATAAAGCGCACTCCGCAAAACACGATTATCTCGCTTTTGAGATCCCGGGAAAGCATTGCCAATTGCAGGGAATCTCCCCGATAATCCGCAAGATCCTGAATCTCGATGGCTTGATAATTGTGCGCCAGAATAAGCGCTTGCTTTTGTTCTTTCAGTTCTTTTATCTGTTTTATAATATCTTCCACATCTGTCTCCTTAACTACCACTGCTGCCAAAACCGCTTTCAGCGCGCGCTGTCGCGTCCAGGCTTTCGCAAAGCTCAAAGACCGGACTTTGCACAGGACTGATAATCATCTGCGCGATGCGCATTTGCGGATGTATTACGATGTCGGATTCCCCCAGATTGATCAGGATTACACGTATCTCGCCGCGATAATCCGAATCGATGGTACCCGGGCTGTTCAATACACCCAGACCCAGTTTTAGAGCAAGTCCGCTACGGGGGCGGATCTGAGCTTCAAAACCTTGGGGAATTGCGACAGCAATCCCGGTGGGAACTGCACCGCGCTTCCCCGGCGCGATTTTTATATCCTGCTGAACACACGCAAAGAGGTCATAACCGGCGGCACCGGTGCTCATCCGTTTTGGCTCTTGAGCTGCCGGATGCATTTTTTGGTAGGCTATCTTCATGATTTTCTGTTTAAGAGGAAATCTGCCAATATCCTGAATCTGACGCTCTTGTCTCCCAGAGTAGCAATACTGGCTTTCGCTTTTTCGGTTAGTTCCAGTGCCATTTTGCGGCTTTCTTCGATGCCATAAACTGCCGGAAAGGTTGCCTTACCGGCGGCTTCGTCCTTACCGATGCTTTTCCCCAGTTTTCCCGCGCTGCCTTCAATATCCAGAAGATCGTCCACAATCTGAAATACCAGCCCGATGTTATTGCCATAATCTTCGATGGCTGCCAGCTCTTTCGCGGGAGCTTTACCCGCCAAAGCACCGAAGCGCAGGCTGAGATTTATCAATTTGGCAGTTTTATTGTTATGAATAAAATTCAGGGTCTTTTTATCTACTCTCTTGCCTTCGCTTTCGATATCCACCATCTGCCCAGCGATCAGCCCTTTGATCCCGGCTTCTTTTGCCAATTCCTGCACAAATCTTGCCTTTAGTGCATCATCGATTTCTGCATAGGTGATTATCTCAAAGGCGTTTACCAAAAGAGAATCTCCTGCCAGAAGCGCCACTCCATCTCCAAAAACTGCATGGCAGGATTTCTTTCCTCTACGATATTCGTCGTCATCTATATCCGGCAAATCGTCGTGAATCAAGGTAAAAGTGTGCACCATCTCGATGGCTGCCGCTATGGGGGTGATAGGCTCGGGATTATCTTTATACATCTGATACGCGCTCAAAGTAAGGTAAGGTCGCAAGCGTTTACCTCCGGCAAATGTGCTGTATCTCAGGGCTTTATGTATTTCTTTGGGATATTCGTCTTTACGGGGTAAATAGCGATCCAGGATGATATTCACCAATTCCTGTTTCTCTTTCATATCCTTTTTTAAGAGTACATTAGGATCCATTATTCATCTCCTGAATCTTTCCCGGGAGCTCTTCGCTAAGAATCCGAATCTTCGCCTCAGCTTCACCCAGTTTGGATTGACAGTGTTTAAGATACTTAACCCCTTTGGCATAGAGCGCAAGCATATCATCCAGATCATTTGCGCTATTGGAAAGCTTATCTACTATCTCTTCCAAGGCTTTCAGAGAAGCTTCAAAACTGAGTTCAGTGGCATTTATCTCTTCCATGCGGATCTCCCTGTCCTTTTTAAGCGATTGTAAACAATTGGCTTAATCTGTCAACCAAAAAGTGGAAAAGACTTTCTGCAGGGGGGCAGCACAAAACGGGAGATCTCCGCGCCAAAGAAATATTTTCCCGCAAAGAATGGAGATTGCCTTGGCCTTGGCAATCCGCCTTTCTCTGGGGGATATTTTGCTCTTGTCTGTAAAAAACCCTCCCTCACATCGCTAATCAGTTTCCATACATATCTCAGTTAGAAGGCATTTGTAGTAAAGAAAGAATTTGACAGAAGCGGCAGAATATTCTATTGGGTTTTGATTGTGTTTTTATGCAAATTAGAGACATTGAAACAGATCAGGAGACGAAATGTCCAGAAATATTATAATAATCATGCTCAGCCTTTTTGCCGGCGTCCTTTTCGCACAGCCGGTGCTCAGTTGTTACGACATTCAATACACCGATAGTGCCGATGGGGATTCTCCTTATGTGGATATGGAGGTAACCGTACAAGGCGTGGTTACCGGAACAGGATTTGGCAACCAAAACTATTTCATCGCAGATTCATCCGGCGGAGCCTTCAGTGGCTTATTCATCTACGATGGCGGGAACTACCCCCAATTGGGAGATCTTGTGCAGATAAGCGGAACGGTTACCGAATACTATGGTTTAACCGAGATTTCTGATGTAAGTTCTTACCAGCTCATCAGCCAGAATCATCCTCTCCCGCCAGCCCAACAGATCAGTACCGGCGCTCTGGCTTCAGGGCTTTCAGCCGAAGCCTGGGAAAGCGTGCTTGTTCAAGTGCAAAATGTTAGCGTAAGCAGTCTGCCAAATATATACCAGGAATTCTATGTAAATGACGGCAGTGGAGATTGTCAGATCGATAATGGCTTTTTTCCCTCATACCACGAATGGGAAGATATCTTTTTGGGCAATGTATATTCTTCAATTTCCGGGATAGTGGATTACAATTTTAACTATTTTGCCATCAATCCCCGCTCTATGAATGATATAGTTCCGGATGGTGCCACTCCATCTCTGAATTTACCGCATCTCAGTGCCGGGCCGGATGAGGAAATCAGCATGCCGCTCGAAGCCCGTAATCTCGATGCGGATCAGGCTTATAACAGCTATTTACTGGATCTCTATTACGATCCCCAAATCCTTCAGTATAATGGCGTGCAGACCGCGGGAAGCCTTTCCCAAAATGGCACAGTGAATGTGGAGGAACATCCCGGAAATTTAAATATCTCTTATAGCGGCTCCGGAACCTTGTCCGGTAGCGGAACGCTTTTATATTTCAGATTCCTGCCGCGCCAAACCGGGCAATCGGAAGTATCGCTTGCCAATGCATTTTTTGGTGATGATCCGATAACCATGCTAAGCAATGGCAGCATCACCATCAATGGAAACTATAATACTTTGGGCGATACTTTGACCGTTATTCAACGCCCCATCCTGAATATCCCCGCCATTCACACCCCGGGTGAAACGATGACCATCACCTGCCTTGCCCCCGAAAGCACCACCGGGTTCAATGCCTGGATCTTGCACGATGAAAAGCGCTTGCCCCTGAATCTGATCTCATCCACCTGGACTACTCAGCCGGATCGCTGGGAACTGACCGTAGGCATCCCTCAGGTGGATATTTTTGAACTGTACGATCTGGAGGTAAATGCTAATGGTGGAATTCATGATATCTCCCGCAATGCCGTGAAAGTAATCCCCGGCTACAAAGAAAACTACTACTTTGTGCATCTTACCGATCTGCATCTGCCCAACCGTTTGTA
>CAZJJH010000001.1:0-20629 GCA_964546265.1 uncultured Candidatus Cloacimonadota bacterium | reverse complement strand
AGAATTTGCCTTTGGGGCCGCGGCGTCGTAATGCCGCTTTGATTTCCTCTAAAGGTAAGGTCTGATCTGGAATTGGGCTATCAAAAAGAATTCCCACAGCAGAACCGTGGGATTCTCCGAAAGTACTTATGCCGTAAAATTGAGATAGTCTATTGGAGGGCATCTTCAAATACTAAGATTTGCTCTTTATATTCCTCATAAAGTTCTGCAATATGCCGCATCAGAAAGTATTCGCGCTCCATCTGGCGAATTTGGGCGGCAAGGCTTTCCCGGATATCCTCAAAAGGTATCGGAGCCTTGCATTTCCTGTCTGTAAGCATCAATATATGGTATCCCTCCGGACTGGCGAAGGGCATGCTGATCTCGTTCATTTTCAGGCTGAAAGCAACCTCATCAATTTCGGGAAAAAGCTTGCCTTTGGGGAAATAGCCCAGATCTCCGCAACATTTGTTGGAAGGGCAATAGCTACAGTCCTTACAATAGGCACGAAAATCTTCCGGGTCCGATATCTGAGCCCGGATTTCGGTGATTCGTTCCAAGGCACTCTCTCCCTGGATCAGGATGTGGGAGCAACGCACCATTTCTTCACTGCAGAAATTCTGAATCTGCTCATCATAGAGTTCTTTGAGCTTGCTTTCCTCTATTGGTCTATCTTCTGGATATATCCCTGCCAGATATTTGCGGATCAGGATATTGCGCCTGATAAGGGTCTCCATTTCCAGGGCATCCATATCCTGCAATTGTCCTGCCGGCAAACCAAACGGCTCTTCTTCATCCAGAACTTCCATCAGTGCGATGTCAAACTCTTCGTCACTTACTTTCAAGCCCTTTCGGTCTGCCTGTTCCAGCAAAAGACATCTGTCGATCAGCCGTTTCAGGGCTTGCTCGCTGCTTCCGCCGCAAGCCATTTCTCGCACTACATCTTTATCAAAGATTTTTTGGCTAACTACCTTGGCTATGATTTGCACAAATTCCTCTTTTACCTTTAAAATCGGGATTTTATATCCCTAAGGACATCAGATAAACTAAAGCTTTTCGGGCTTAATGTCAAATCAATTTTGCATCTGCGATACCATGTCAGCTGTCGCTTGGCATAGTTGCGATGGTGTTGAGCTACCAATGCGGCGCATTTATGCGGATCTTCAGAATTGTTGAAATATGGCATAAATTCCTTGTAACCCATGGTTTTAAGCCCCGGATCCTGCCATCCGTAGCCAAGGCTCAGCAGATTTTCTATCTCGGATAGTAGCCCTTGCTCCATCATGCTTTGCACTCTCTTATTTATTCTCGCGTATAGCTCTTCCCGCTCTGGATTCACCAGGATTCGGAAGGCATTGTGACGTGGATTCTTGTGCTGCTCTTGCCAGTGTTCACTGATGCTTTTACCGGTACCCAGATATATTTCTAATCCCCTTAGAATTCTTTGGCGGTCATTGCTGCTGATGCGCCGGGCAAAATCCGGATCGCAGGAAAGCAGTTTTTGATATAGATGATCCAGCCCTTTATCCTGCAGCTCTTGTTTTAGACCATCTCGCAGCTTTGGGTCCAGAGGCGGATGCTCAAATAAGCCCTGCAGAAGAGAGCGGATATACAGCCCCGTGCCCCCGCAAATAATGGGAATCAAATTCTGTCTTTGAAGGCTTGCAATAAGCTTTTCTGCATCTTTTACAAAGTTGCCGGCATTGTATGTGCCATCGGGATCGATAATATCTATCAGGTGATGTGCTACTCTTTCCAGTTCTTCCGCATCCGGCTTGGCGGTGCCGATATCCATATGGCGGTAGATCTGCCGGGAGTCTGCACTGATGATTGCAGTTTGCAAATGCTCGGCAAGCTGCAAGGCGATGGCGCTTTTACCGGCGGCTGTAGGCCCTTCGATGCAGATTATCATACCAGTCGTTTGAACTTCTTTTCAAAATCTGTTATGCTCATCTTTACTATCAGGGGTCTGCCGTGGGGACAGAAATACGGAACTCTGCAGGCAAAGAGATTATTGATTAGCGTGAGCATTTCCTTGCGGGAGAGTTTGGTATTGGCCTTGATGGCGGCTTTGCAGGAGATCGATTTTGCCAGAGAATCCCTAAAATCAGCATTCAGCTCCATCTCCGTTTCCAGTTGCTTCAGGATATCGATGAAGATCTTACCGCCTTGAAAATCGCCCAGTTCGGCAGGGATTTCTTCTATCACGATAGAATCTCCGCTAAATTTCTTCAGGGTGAAACCGATCTTTTCCATTAGCTCCAGATTGGCGTCCACCAGGTCGCGGATATCGCTGGCGATATAGGGAGGGATATCTATTACCAGGGGGATAATCAGCTTTTGCCTTACCGCGGGCGCGCCTCCGGTGCGATGAATCAGCTTCTCGTAAATAATCCTTTCATGCGCGGCGTGCTGATCTATTATCACTAGTCCATCTTCCACTTGCACAAAGATATATGTATTGTGCAATTGCCAAGGATTGATGTAATCCTCTTCATTCTGCAACAGCAATTTGTAGGGAACGCTATCGTTGGGTTGATCGTCAAAGATTTCTTGTTGAGCTTGATCCCTGCTTTTTTCTGGATTCACAATAGGGATGGTTCTGGGCTGGTCCTCGCTATGAAAGAGGTCGTCCTGAAAAAGTTGAGCATGCTCTTTTTTGTAATCAGCATAGCGCGGCAGGGGAACGTTTTGGACAAAGATCTCACGTTCCAGAGAACTGGGGCGTTCGATATCCTCTCCCGGCCTGGGATAGCTGGTAAATTTTTCTCGGGCAGAGGCAAATTTCTGATCCTCATATTGTTTTAATGCCCGGCTGATAGTTTCAAATATCAGGGAGTGTACTTTCTGGTTTTCCCGGAAGCGAACTTCATTTTTGGTGGGCGATACATTCACATCAATCTGATCAGCAGGAATGCTGATAAACAGGATGTAAGGGGGCGTACTGCCTTTTGCCCATGCTCTGGTCTTCAGGATGAAGGGTGCGTATGCGCTTTTAATGCTATGTTTCACCGTCTTATCGTTGATAAACCTGCCATTGATAAATACATACTGGGCGTCTATCAGTTTATCGTTGCGCTCTTCCAAGCCAAAGATGTAGCCTTCCACCCGGTATTCTCCAGCGCTTTTGGATATCCTGATGATGTCGTCTGTAAAAAATCCCGATCCAAAGATTTCTGCCATGCGCCGGTTGCGATCTCCACTGGCGATATAATTTAGCTTTTCTTTGCCATCGGAGATTAGCTTGAAGCTGATGTTTGGGTATATTATGGATTGGTAATGGAAGTATTTCATGATGTGGCGTAGCTCAACCGTATCTGTTCGCAAAAACTTACGGCGGGCGGGAAGGCTTTTAAACAGTCCTCTTACCCAGATGCTGGTACCGGGATTCGCGGAAGTCTTCGATACATCTTTCAGCTTGCCATCGTTTATCTCAATCCTTAATGCCACATCCAGATTTGTGCTTCGGGTTAAAAGAGTGAAGTGCGAAACCGCGGCTATCGAGGGCAAAGCTTCGCCCCTGAATCCCAGAGAGCTGATGTGAACGATGTCGTCCACATTGCGAATCTTGCTGGTGGCGTGGCTTTCCAGCGCCAGCATGGCGTCGTCCGGTTCCATCCCGGAGCCGTTGTCGATTACTTGAATCAGATCTTTACCACCGTTTTCTACTATCACGGTTATGGCATCAGCGCCGGCATCGATACTATTTTCCACCAGTTCTTTTACAACCGAGGCAGGGCGTTCGATTACTTCCCCGGCGGCAATTTTGTTGCGGACGTCTTCAGAGAGAATATTGATTTTTGGCATATTAGTAACGGAAAATGGAGCCGTTAGTGAACTCCCGGATTATAGAATTATAGGGAACATGTGCATCGTCGATATCGTTACAATGGGAGAGCAAGCGCAATAGGCGTCTGGATTCGGTGTAGGCGGAAGATGTGGAGGGAACATGTTGCAACATCCTCCAGGCGTGTTTTTTTAGCACTCCCAGCTCGTAGGTGAGGCTACTATTGAACATATAGTTTGCGTTTTCCTGATACGGGAAGATATTCTTTTCTTCACCTTCGCGTACATCCCGCCAGCGCGTGATGGTTTCTTCTGCAGAATAACCCCGATATTGATGATCCCGGATAATTCTGCGCAAAAGCCTGCAATCCGTAGTTGGGATTCGATTATGGTTATCGATGTTTAGCTGGTTCAGGGCGGAGATGTATATTCTGGCTTTGCGGCTGTCTGGAATGGAGGAGGTCAGAGTATCATTCAGCCCGTGAATACCTTCCATAATGATGATGTTATCTTTTTCCATCTTTACGAAGTGATTGCTGCGGCGCCTGATGCCACGAGTAAAATCGTAATGGGGAAGCTCGATCTGCTCTCCTTCCAGGAGCATGCTGAGCTGCATATTCAGATATTCCAGATCGATGGAGTAAATGGATTCAAAGTCATAATCCCCATCATCCTTGCGGGGAGTGCGTTCCCTGTTCAGGAAATAGTCGTCCATCCCGATTACAAAAGGTTTTGCTTTGCTGGCTTGCAGTTGCACGCTCAGGCGCTTGGCAAAAGTAGTTTTTCCGCTGGAGGAAGGCCCTGCGATCAGGATCAATTTGATTTCCTGGTTTTTTACTATATCGGCTGCAATCTCTGCGATCTTTTTCTCGTGCAAAGCTTCTTCCACAAGGATGAATTGCGAAATCTCGTAAGTATCATTGAGCCGGTTGATATCTGAGATATTATGTACCCGCAGTATATCCAGCCATTTATCGTGCTCTTGATGCAGAGCAAAAACCTTCTTTGGCAATTCAAAGGGTTGGGCGATCTTCATGTCTGGTCCTGTGGGGAAACGCAAGATAAAGCCGGGCTCCTGATACACGATTTCAAATTCTGTAATAAAGCTGGTTCTATCTGCTAAGGGTCGAATGAAGATATCATAGAACTTTCCACAGCGATATACACTGGTCTTCTCGCTGTAGTGAGATTTTATGTTTTTCAGGATGTCCTTGCGGCGCATGCTGTTAAAAATATCGATGGCTTCAGACGTGTGCACTTCGATGCGATCGATGGGCAAATCGCTTAAGATAATCCGGTTCATCTCCTGGGTCAAACGCTCGCAATCGTCACGGCTGAATTTCTCTGTATTGAATACTTCGCAAAACACTCCGTCGCCGATGGAATGTTCTGCTACCAGGGAGTGTGCATCACCTAAGAGAGTGTGTAAAGCTTTTGCCATGATAAATATGGCAGTATCCTGATATATGCGGTATCCTTCAGGATGCCTTAGCGTAATGCAGTTTACCAGTGTATCCCCACTGGGCAGATAATCTTCATTGACATATTCGGTATGATTTATTTTATAGCTCAGGATCTGGTCCCGATCGATGCCACTTCCTTTTAATATCTGGGATATCGGCCTCGCCTTTTCCAGCTCGATGACACTGTGTTTGTGTCCATCCAATCTAAGATCGATCTTCATATTTGTTTCCTTTGACTTTTGTTCAACGCAGATAAAAACGGGGCAATTGAGCCCAATTGCGCTTTTAGATGCCGGAACAAACTATTAAAGAAAGCATTATTCGTCAAGTACAATAGGAGTAGTTCAATGCCAAACCAGAATGCGCGTAAGCTACGCATTAAACGTGAGATTATTAATCACCTGGGCATAGTTTTTGCCTCGGTTTTCTTCGCCGCAGGATATTCCTGGTTCCTTTTGCCTTATAACATGGCACCCGGCGGAGTGGGCGGTATTTCCCAGATCCTGCATATGTTTACCGGAATTCCCAATGGTGTGGGAATGGTGCTGATCAATGTCCCGCTCTTTGTGATCAGTTTCGTCTTTATCGGGAAGTCCTTTGGCAGCAAGTCCTTATATGGGATGTTTGTCTCTGCTCTAATGACAGATTTCATCAGCTTCCCAATGCTGCATAAACTGGGCATTGTAAGAGATATTGCCCCTTATACGCATATTGTAAATGAACGCGTAATATATGCCATGTTGCCACCTGAAGAGCTATTCCTCTCTGCCATCGCTGGATCCGTATTGCTGGGTTTGGGTTTGGGCCTCATCTTCCGCTTCCGCGGCTCCACCGGGGGAACGGATATTCCCGTGGCACTGATCAAACAAAAAGCCAATATTTCCATCGGAACCGGATACTACATTGTGGAAACCGGCATCATCCTCGCTGTAGCTATTTTCCTAAAAGATCCCAAGCTGCTCATCTGGGGCTATATAAACCTCTTTATCACTACCAAAATCACCGATCTTGCCTCAGAGGGCTTGCCCTATATCAAAGGCGTGTACATCATCTCAAACTATACCGATGAAATTCGGGGCATCATCTTCGACAAACTACAACGCGGGGTGACCATTCTAAAGGGAATGAGCGGATTTCATCAACGAGATATTAACGTGATCTTCTGCGTTATGAACCGCCGCCAGGTGCCCATGCTTACCGATATGGTGAAGGAAATAGATCCCGATGCCTTCATGATCCTTACCGATGTTTACGACGTGATGGGCTATGGCTTTAAAAGCCGCAATCTGGATCTGAAAGATAAACCAAAGCTGAAAAAGAAGCCTTCCTGATCTTTTCTTAGCGGAGCAATCGCTGCTCCGCTTTTTCTTGCCCGATGCTTTATCGACACTTCAACGGGATTTCCTGCTTGGATCCTGCTATGGCCAAAGCAGAATCCTACGACAAAGCTGTCCTGAACCTGGGGCGAAGCAAGTGGCTTGGATTTGGAGGGGGGTTAGCGCCATCTAAGTCCCTAATCCTCCATCCCTCCTGCGTCCATATATATCTCGGAGACGGTGGGGTGGGCATGAATAGTGCGGGCGAGATCGAAGGTAGTGCCTTCCAGTTCCATGAGTATTCCGGCTTCGCTGATCAGGTCGGTAGCGTGTTCGGAGACCATTTGCACACCCAGCACTTCATTATACTTGGTTTCGTATATTACGCGGATAAAGCCTTCAGAACTGCCTTCTGTAAGGGCTTTGCCATTGGCGGAAAGTGGATATTGGTTTACTTTATAGTCAAGGTCTTTAGCTTTTATCTGATCCTCGGTGAGGCCGATCTGTGCCATTTCTGGATCGCTGTAGATATTCAGAGGATAGGCTCGTTCTTCTGTGGGCATATCAACTTTCATGATGGTGTCGATCACTTCCAGGGCTTGAGCAGAAGCCACGTGTGCCAGGTAGCTTTTGCCGTTCACATCGCCTGCCGCGTATATTCCCGAAATACTGCTCATGTGCCTTCTATCTGTTTTGATAAAGCCGTTTTCTATCGTGATATCAGGTGTGATATCGGGTAAAACGGCAGATCTGAAGCTGATATTTATTGCCATATCGTAAGGATATTCTTTGTCTTTATAGAGGATTACTTTATCCTTGATGACCGCCTCAGAGATCGGGATTAGGGGGATCTTATCTTTCTTTAGTTTCTTTTGGATAAAACTTTCCAGATAGGTATCCAGCGAGGGCATGAGGGGCAATTCATCGGCAAGGATGATCGGTTCTTTACCTACCAAATGAAAGAACTGAGCCAGTTCCACCAGATTAGCTCCTCTGCCTACCAGGAGGGGTCTTTCGGGCAGCGATTCAAGCTCATAGATGTTTTCGAGGCTGAGGGCGTCGGTAAAATCCTGGCGTGGGGCAGGTCTTGAGCCCGTAGCAATGAGAATATTCTTTGTTTCAAAGATGCGTTTATCGGCTTCTACTTCTGTAGGGGAGAGGATCTTAGCTTCTGCTTTGAGGAATTCCACACCATTCTTTTTCCAGAGAAACTCGATGCCGCGGGTGAGCTTGGCAACTATCTTCTGAGTGCGTTTTACCGCATGTGCCCAGTCAAAGCCGAGGGCATCCAAATCGATGCCGGTAATGCCGAACTCTTCTGCGGACTTTACTTTACGCATCATTTTGGCAGATTCCAAGAGGCTTTTGGTGGGGATGCAGCCCCAGTTCAGGCACATCCCGCCCACATATTTCTTGTCGATAACCAAGGTCTTGAGGCCACGTTGACCTGCCTTGATGGCGCCAACATAACCTGCAGGACCGCTGCCGATTATTATCAGATCATATACCATGCTTCCTCCCTTATAGCATCATCTGCATCGGTTCTTTCAAATAACCGAGCACTTCATTTACAAATCTGCTGACTTCAGCGCCATCAACTATGCGATGGTCAACACTCATGCTGATAGGCATCACGTTTCCGATAACTATCTGATTATCTTTAATTACGGGCTTTTGCGAGATTTTGCCGATGCCAAAGATTGCCACCTGAGGATAGGCGATTACTGGAACGGCAAAGTAACCCCCAATCGAGCCATAGGACGTGATGCTGAAGGTGCCGTCTTTGAGATCTTCCAGACTTAGTTTGCGATCCCGGGCTCTGTCTGCCAGACTCTTGATCTCACTTGCCAGCTCGGTGAGTGATTTCGTATCGGCAGCATGGATGACAGGCACCACCAGTCCGTCTTCGGTGTCCATGGCAACGCCCAGATTGATGTAATTCTTATAGATAATCCGCTCCTTATCCATATCCAGTTCTGCATTCAGTACAGGATGATGTTTCAGCGCAAGAGCGATGGCCTTGATCACAAAGGGCAGATATGTAAGCTTAACGCCTTTTTCTGCAAGAAGCTCATTCAGACGAGCCCTGGCATTTACCAATTCGCTGATCTCCACCTCGTCCATGATGCTCATATGCGCAGTATTCTGCTTGCTGCGGAGCATGTTTTTGGCAATTGTTTTGCGAATCTGAGAAAGGGGTTCAAACCTGACGCGCTCTGAACTGCCTTCCTGAGTGGGTCTTGCTGAGGGCTGCTGTTGTCCGGCAGGATGATAGGACTGCACATCTTTCTTTGTGACTCTGCCGGCGGGGCCTGTACCTTGCACTTGATTGATGTCAATTCCCAGATCTTTCGCCATGGCCCGGGCAACAGGAGTTGCAAGGGCTTTCTTACGAGCTTTGGGTGGTTCTTTGGCAGATATTCCCTCTTCACCTGCAGGCAGATAGGCGCCATCACCGGCAACCTCAATCGTGCCTACAACACCGCCAAAACCTTCTTCATCAACAGATTCTTTTGATGCTGCCTTGGGTTCGGATTTTGCTTCTTCCTGTGCGGCTTCGGCATCCACGCCCTCAATATCTATTTCTACCAGGGCAGAACCTACCTTCACTGTATCGCCGATCGCGCCATAACGCACGGCTATCACGCCGCTTTTGGGGGAAGGGATATCAGTAACCACTTTGTCCGTTTCCATTTTAACTATTGGATCGCCACTTTCGATAGTGCTGCCTTTATCCACATACCATTCAATTATTTTGCCTTCTTCCAGTCCTTCACCGATATCGGGAAACTTGAATATGTAACGCATAATAAACTCCTTTAATACCTTATCAGACGGTCAATCTCGGCGGCAATACGCTCGGGACTAATGATGTAATGCTTCTCACCTAAAGGCAGGGGAATCACGGTGTCGAAGCCCGTTAAACGACTGGGTGGAGCTTCCAGAGATAGAAATGCCTCTTCATTGATGACACTGATGAGTTCGGATGCGGGGCCATAACTCTGCGCCGCTTCGGTTACTACCAAAGCCCTACCCGTCTTTTGAACTGATTTAGCAATGGTTTCGCGGTCGATCGGCCAGATGCTGCGCAAGTCAATCAATTCCACACTGTAGCCTTTGGGCTTGAGCAGAGCAATTGCCTTCTGCGCTTCACGGATCATGGCGCCATAGGCTATAAGGGTGATCTGCTCGCCCTGCTGCAATATCTTGGCTTTACCCAGGGGAATTCGATACGCCTCTTCGGGAACTTCCTGTTTGATCGCCCTGTAAACTCGCTTGGGTTCCATAAAGATCACCGGGTCAGGATCTTCAATCGCAGAAATCAGTAAACCCTTGGCGTCGTACGGGGTAGAAGGAATCACTACCTTGAGCCCGGGAGTGTGTCCAAAATATGCTTCAGGGCTTTCACTGTGATGCTCCAGGGCATTGATGCCGCCGCCATAAGGAATGCGAATCACCAATGGAACGGTGAACTTACCCCGGGTGCGATTGCGGAAACGGGAAATGTGGCTGAGGATTTGGTTGAAGGCAGGATAGGAGAAGCCATCAAACTGCATCTCAATAACCGGTTTCATGCCGGAGATTGCCATACCCAGAGCAGTGCCGGCAATGCCGGACTCAGCCAAAGGACTGTCAAAAACCCGATCCGCTCCATGCTTTACTTGCAAACCTTCGGTTACGCGGAATACACCGCCTTCCACGCCGACGTCTTCACCATATACCACTACGTTTTTATCTTCTTTCAGTTTTATATCCAGGGCGTCATTGATCGCTTGTACCAGATTCATCACCTTCATTTTGCACCTCTAATAAAGTTCTCATAGTTGTTTTTCTGACGTTTCAGTTCATTCGGCATCTCTTCAAACATATAAGCAAAAACGTCTTCGACAGGATATTCGGGGTGTTTTTCTGCCGCGTCAAATTCACTATCGATATGCTTTTTGAATTCTTTTATTAGCTTTTCCTCATCCTTCAGCGCGTCCAGCCCGGCATGAGTAATATATCCCTTTAAGCGTTTCAGGGGATCCTTTTGGGCCCAAAGCTCTTCCTCTTCTTTGCTGCGATATTTGCTGGGGTCGTCTGAAGTTGTATGAGCTCCGGCTCGGTAGGTTCGGGCTTCAATGAGGAAGGGTCCTTTGCCATTTACGGCATGTTCGCGGGCAAACGACAGCGCTTCATGCATGGCAAAGAAATCGTTGCCATCCACCAAAAGAGAGGGAACATTGTATGCGATTCCTTTAACTGCTATATTGATGGATTTGGTCTGCATCTTTAGCGGGACCGAGATGGCAAACTGGTTGTTTTGCACAATGAATACTACCGGGGCATTCCAAACCGCTGCGAAATTCAGGGCTTCGTGAAAATCGCCCTCGGAAGTGCCGCCATCGCCTACATAAGCAAAGACTGCAGTGTCCTTTTCTTTGTGATAGTTGATGGCATAAGCCAGACCCGCGGCATGCACAAGCTGAGATGCAATCGGAACAGATACCGGGAGCATGCGATTTGCTTTTTCAAAGCGGGAACCATCCTCCTGTCCCTTGAAATAGAGGAAAATCTCGCGCAGGCTCACTCCCTTGGCAAGCCAGGCGCCTAATTCGCGGAAAGCGGGAACCAGCCAATCCTGCTCCTTGGTAACCATGCCCGCGGCGATGTGGATTGCTTCTTGCCCCAGATTTGGGGGATAGGTAAACATTCTGCCCTGGCGTTGATAGCTCACCGCCATCATATCGGCAGTGCGTTCAAAGAGCAAATCCCGGTATGCTTTCAGGATCTGTTCCTTATCCAAAGCGGGTTTCCACTTGGCATCCAAGGGCTTGCCCGCGTCATCAATCAATTGGAATGCTTTATTCTGTATGGGGTCATATTTATCTAAAGTTCTGTAGTTGAACATTTGTACCACCTTTTGTGCTGTTATTTATATCCTATCTACAAGATAGGTAATATGCCGGTCTCGTGCAAATTATTTGTTTGCGGACTATTGAATTTCTTTTGCGAAAAAAAAGGATTCTGAAACACAGAATCCTTTGATCTTGGAAAACCTTCTGGGAGATGTTGGGGCTAAAGCCCCGCCGGCACTATTTCAGGATGTGGCGATATACACCGTCCCAGCTATTAGGATCCAGGTTTTTAATGCGGAGTTGCATCAATATCGTGGGGTAATCCTTAGGGTTCAGATTGGCGGCTTTGTCAAAGAGCCTTGCTGCTTCATCAATTTCTTTGCGACACAAAGCATTAAGTGCTTTCTCATATGCTTCCAGGTGTTGCCTTTTATCTTCATGGCTGTTGCTTAAGCCCAGCAATTCATAAATATCCACCGCTTCCTGTTTGCCTTTTACGCATACTCTATCCAGCCAGCGGAACAGGAATTTGTCCGCAGTTGCCTGGTAGGTTTCGTTATCTACTATAATGCGGGTGAGATAGAATTTGTTCAGGCTTTCCAAGCGTGAGGCGAGGTTCATTTTGTCGCCGATCCCGGTGTAATTGAAGATTTCATCCGAGCCCAGGTTTCCCGCAATGATGGAACCGCTGGCAAGTCCTACTCCAATGCGCAGGTTTGCGATAAGAGTTTTATCCAGATTCTCGCTGCGGATCTTATCTACTTCCTCGATCAGCTCCAAAGCGCATTGGCAAGCCTGGATCTGGTATTGAGTCTGATCCACAGGCACGTTGAAAAGAGCCAGGATTGCATCTCCGATGTATTTATCCAGCATCCCGTTATGCTTGGTCACGATTTTGGTGCAACGGTTAAAATAATCGTGCAGAAAAGCGCTTACGGCATCCGGATGCATATGCTCGCAGATAGTGCTAAAATTGCGAATATCAGCAAACATGATTCCCGCCTGCCGTTTGGAGCCGCCTATTCTCAGGCTTTTTGGATCCGCCAGCACTTCCTTGATTACTGCTTTGGACACATAGTGCTCAAAGGCATGCTTCACTTTTTTCTTTTCATGATGCTGAGTTTGGGATTCATCTATCATGATGGTTATAAAACCCAATATCCAGGGAATGAACAGACTGCTGTAAGACATCGCGTAATAATAGTTCGCAAAGATAAAGTAACAAAGCAACAACAAAAGCAAGCTGACAGCCACAAATATGGTCACAGAACTAACCGGTTTGAGGCGATTCACCATTAGGCGAGATGCCAGCAGCAGGAGCAGAGCAAGCAACCAACCCAGCCAGGTGGGTAGCCAGTGGATGTGTTCCTTATTTAGCATATTTTGCATGAAGGTAGCGTGCAATTCTACTCCGGGAACGTCTCTGCCCAGGGGAGTGGCTTTGCTATCTCGCAGACCGGCAGCAGAAGAACCGATCAGCACAATCTTGTCCTTAAAGAAACCGGGCTCCAGCTTACCTTTCAATACATCAGATATCTGGATATAGCGGAACCGACCGGCAGAACCGTAATATCGCAGGTGATATTTGCCCTGGTCGTCCAGGGGAAGTTTATGGGTGCTATTGTCGGCAAAACGCAAAAAGACATTCTTGTCTTTAGTTTCAATGCCGGCTCCCAGAACGTCTAAACAGGCATGGGTGCTGAAGTTTAGCAGATATTGGTCTTCATATGTAAAGAACAATGGGTAGTCGTGGATGTTTCCACTCTCATCGCTGAAGATATGCGCCAGACCTACTCCCTTTGCCGCATTGGCAAGGTAGTGCACAGGCAAGTGCAAATGTTCCAGAGGATAGGTTTTAGGAGGGTTTTTTAGCTTAGGGCTCAGCACCGAGGAAGGTAGTAACACCAGGTTTGGATTTTCGGTGTGGGTGCCAAACATTGGTAAATATACGTTGCCTGCCCGGGAAATGGCATCAGTAAGCACATAATCTGAGCTTAATGCAGGTAAAACTGCGTCGGGATCCAGATTTTTACTTCTTAGGTGTTGCGCCAAACGTGAGCGAGTGAAACTACTTAGGCTGTCACTCTCGGTAAAGAATACATCGAAGGCGATCACCCGGGCTCCGTGGGCAGAGAGAGTATCCACAAGATCGGCAAAAAACAAACTGGGCCAGCCGGAATATTGGCCCAGCTCTTCAATACTCTGTTCCCCGATATCAACGATGCAGATATCGTCCAAAACCGGCTTTGCATCCCAATCCTCCAAGCTTCCGGCAGTCCGGAGGAAAGAATCGTACACTTTGAGCTGCAAGACCCGGTAGATCCCACTTGAGACAGGGCAATAATATGCAGCTATTGTAACCAAAAATACAAGCGCAAAGATCAGGCGGGAGCGCCGGTTTCGTTGCATTATTTCTCCATAAAGTCTTCTGGTCTCAGTTTACTATTGGGGAAATCCTTCTTCCAGATTTCCAGGTGTTCCTGCATCTTTTCACTATTACCTTGCTGCTCGTAGATAAGGATCAGCAGGGCATGGCTCATATCTGCCTGATCTTTTAAGGGATCTTGCTCGATTACCTTTTCCAGCAGTTCAATTGCTTCATCTAATTTATCCTCTTCAAACAGCTTATAAGCTTTGTCAAATTCCGCGCTATCTTCAGAGCTCCAATACAGTTCGCTGGCTTTATTGATGCTAACCTCATCCCTGCGAATGCCGGCGACGGAGCTTTCCTTGGGCTTCTTTTCGGTAATGATGGCGCTAAGTTTGCGTTTTAGTTTATCAGCCCAGCTTTCCTGGCTAAGCTCTTCATGGAGTTTACGGATGCTAACGCTTTGTTCCGCAGCCACCTTGGATACATTGCCATCTTTCCACATGATCTCCACGGCAGCTCCTTTTCCCGTGCAGATTTCTCCGCTAAGGCTGACGGGGCTGTCGATTTTTGCTTTTTGGAAAGCGGAACCGGGCTGTTCCTTGTATTGTACATCCCCCAAAACAAAGCGGATACTGCCTACTTGTTCAGCGCATAAAAAGCTAAACAGCAGCAGCAGCGCGAACACAATACATAGTTTTTTCATATTATTCTCCTTGTTGAATGAGTTCCGAATATATGGTGAAATCTGCATTCTTCACCAAGTCCTTATTTTGAATCTTCCTAAAATACTCAAGAGCCCGGCTTTTGTTGTTATCTCGATACTCCACCAGGCAGAGATTGCGATACAGCTCGTCTGTATCTTTATTTTGTTGCAGGGCTTGCAGGAATTGAGCGCGCGCCAAGCTATAGCGGGCTCCGAAGTAGTATAGATTGCCCAGATTCACCAAAGCAGTGAAATTTGTGGGATCCGCTTCCAGAATCTCCAGCAGCAGGCGTTCGCCCTGTTCGCTTTTTCCGTTGCTAAGGCTCCAGCGGGCGTATTTGTTTTTTACTATCAGGTTGTTTGGATACCGCTTCAGTGTTTCCAGAAATTCTTGTTCCTGGCTGATTTGGCTTAAGTGGGTGATGCGGCTAATATCTTCATTCGCATATGATAAGGCGAGGGTTTTATTGGCATATTGTGCAGTTTCGATCGGCTTGGAATAGGGAGCGGGAGGGTAGCTAATGTGAAGCTGGGCAAATTTGAATATCTCAGGAAACACCCCTTTTTTTACTTCTTCGTCATAACGCCTGATGGCAGCAAGCCAGCTCTGGTTAAAATCATGGGTGCCCAAAGTAGTACTTTCCAGGGGTAGCCAATAGGTATCGTTTCTGGATATGAAATACTCCACTGCCAGACCGGTCTTCATAATCTGATCCAGATTCAAGTTTGTATCGATGGCAAGCATTACATGCCCGGGGATATCGATAAATCCTGTTTCAACGCCAATCACTTCAAGGCTCGCGGCTAGAAGTACCAGCAAATCGTCACAATCACCTGCTTTGGAATTGAGGGTCTGGAAGGGGTATTGAACCAAATCTATCTGGGTGTTATGAATATTGCTGAGGCTGGGATCATTGGCGAAGCGTATATGGTTTGCCCTGTAGAAGTTATATATCTGCAAAGCCTTCTGGATACTGGAGGGAATTTCCGTATTGGAACTGCCACTAAAGCTTTGTAGAACGGTGGAAGTTACAAATGTGCGCAGAGCCTCATCGCCTGGATTTACAAAACTGGCGTACTGCTGCCGATTGTTCCAGTTCATCGCTTTGTCCGGCAGGATGGATAGTTTTGCTTTATCATACTCCGCAGTGTAGATGCTATCTTCGAAAGTATAGGAAATGCTTATCCGGGGATTGATATCCCGCTTTTGATTGAATATCCGGCGATTGAGTTCCAATACAAGCAGCTGCTCATACACATCGTTAGCGGTTAGGGAGGGAATGCTTACGCTGTAATTTCTGTCAGTTACTTCAGGTAATATGACCTGAACTTGGATATCGGTGATGGGTACGCTGCGATTATTAAAAAGCTTCACACTGCCAACTGGGTTTTGTTTGTAATACTCATAGAGGGAGGGATACACGGGGTCGAATTCCACGGTTTTAATTTCAACCGGTGCCTTGTTTTGATTGTAGTACTCTCTGGCTTGAAAGGCTTCCTCCACTTTTCGGGCTATCTCCTCATCCTCCGGGAAGTAGTTTTGCACGATCAGGATTTCCCGATAAGCATCGTCATATCTGCCTTCTCTCAAGAGGAGGTCGGAATACAGGCGGTGAAAATCCGCTGTACTGAAGTATTCTTTGGCAATCTCGGCTATGCTATCCAGGATACCGAGAGCTTCGGAGAAGCGGTTTTCCCGTTCCAATGCCCGGGCGTAGCCCATTCCATAATCTGCTTGTTCGGGAGCGAGCTGGAAAGCAAGCGCATAGTTTTTCAAAGCTTCTGTGCGATTTCGCGTTTCATGATAGGTTTCTGCCAAAAGAAAGTAATAATCCGCTTCGCGATTGTTGATATTGATGGCGTTAATCAAATAGTCTGCAGCGTAGCCATATTGCTCCAATCGGTAGTTGCAATCTCCCAAAAGGGCATAAACCCTATCCAGCTCTTCATTACGATAGTCGATTAGCATTCTTTGCAAATGGGAATTTGCCGAGGAGAGATTTCCCATTCTTATCTGCAGATCTGCTTGCCTTAGTTTGTCTTCAAAACTGGGATTGATAGCCACAATTTCATCCAAAGTGGAGAGAGCTTCTCTGTATTGACCCAAGCTGGTGTATGCTTCTACGGCATGGTGCAACACATCCTGGTTGAACCCAAATTTCTTACGATACTGAGTGGCTTTGGGGATCAGCCCAATAAAATCCTTAAGATGATATTGCAAAGAGATATATTGCTCCATTAGCTCTGCACTGTCCTGATTGCCGTAACGGTCCAGATAGTCCAGACCCTTGCGGTAGTCACCCATTATCCGGTATATATTTACCGTTTTCAGAGCTATCTGCCGGTTGGGCCCCTTTACGCGGGCAGCTAATTCCAGGCTGTTCAGCGCCTTGGCATATTGTTTGGATTTTTCGTGAAACTCAGCGTCCCGGATGTAGTTTTGGATGATTTCATCATCCAGACGGTCGTCGGCGATATTCTTGCCACTTTGATAGAGGGCGTAATTTGCTTCCAGATAATTCCCCTGCTCTTCCAAATAGCGCGCGTAGGAATATGCATCCTCGATGGGCAGGCTCAGTTCGCCTTTTTTGCCATCAGCGGCTATGGAGCAGATCTGATACTTTTTGATGTTATTTTGGGGCTCTGTGATGGTAAATTTGGGCTCTTCTACGTTGTGATATATGGTATCCCGTTCGGAAATCTCGTGTACTACCCAGGCTTCAATGCCTGCTTGCCGTTCCCAAACAAGCTCTGCTTGTGAAGCATCGTTTATCGTTAGCTGGATCACATCCGGTCTGTCCGGTGCAGCGAAAAAGGTAAGATACCTCAGCTTTTTTGCTTGGGAATCCATGATTACCAGTTTGCGTTCATCTTCGATGTAATAAAGCCCGGTGATATCCCCAAAGAAAGGGAAGGTGGAATTCTTCTCGTGGGCAAGAAACTCGTACTCCAAACCCTTATCGCTCACAATACTCAGCTCTTGACTTTCGCCATTCACCAAGGCAAGCTTTCCTTCGTAGATGTGCTCGAAGGCAGATAGATCTTCTGCACTGGCAAATATTTGTAGAGGGCGGGGACTATCCACATCGTGCATATAGATATTACCATCAGAACACAATATATACAGGATGTCGTCCTTATACTTAAGTTTCAGGGGTTTGCTTTTGTGGGATGGCATATTTATGTTTCGGATGAAGATATTGTGCTCGTTGAATATGGAGATTCTACTGGCCTCATTATCCGCTATATAGATTAGCTTATTTTTATCTACGGCGATGTCCACGGGCTTGGATAAATTGTTATCCCGTCTTCCTTTTTCGGCAAAACTGGTTTGATATGCACCTGTCACGCTATCAAACACGTGCACTGTAGCGGCGCCGGTATCCAGCACATAGAGTTTTTCATTGTTAACAGCCAAAGCGTCCAGGCTTTTTGCCTTCCGGTTGCCAATATCTCTGATGCTTTTGGCAAACAAAGTGTTGTTTTGCCGGTCAAATGCCCATACACACAGTTCTGCTCTGGCGTTTGGGCTTTTTGCCAGATTGCTGATCATAAATGTAATGTCGCCCAAGACCATAAAATCTTTAGCAGAGGGTAGTTCCGCTTCGCTAAGGCATGGTCTCATTGTATATGCCGGTCTGCTAAGCTGCTGCTGGGTAAAGGATTCGGTATCTCTAAAGACGTGAATGGCTTTTTGCTCGGTATCCAGAATGGCGATGATGGAGCTTCCTTCGTGGGCAGAGCAGCGTATCCTCGCCGGATTCTGGAACCCTCCAATGCGATTGCTTTGCTCAAAAGAGCCAAATTGGGTATTGGGCAGGATCGCACCATTGGGTCCCAATTTGCTGATGTTGATTTCATCTTTATTGATTACGTGCATTTCGCCCCATTGGTTCACTGCAATATCTGCCATATTGCTGATTTTGTATTCATGCGTTCTTACCTGGGATGCGGATACCGGCTTCAGATATTGGTCCAGATAGTCTACCACGTTATGTTTGCTGCCCTTTCTAAGAACCCTAATCAGTTGATCTTCAGCGATGCTCATTGCCACCGGATCTACTATCTCTACCTGGGCGAAAGGCATTCCCTCACCGGTATATGCGCGCAGATAAGTGGAATCCAATACATAGATGAATCCTTGATAGTTTACCACGATGCTCTTAGCACCCTTGAAGCGATGAGTTCTGATTTTATTGGTGAAAAATTTCCTTAGCTCTTTGCCATCCTTATCAAAGATCCTTACCCCGCTGTTTTTGCCATCTAAGAGATAGATTTGATCTTCGTGAACATACACATCGCTGATGTCGGAGGATTTACCCAATCTTAAAATGCTCTTAGTTATCTTTGCTGCAGAGACATCGTAAAGAAGCAACTGCCTGCTGTGATTGTCCATTATGTAAAGCTGATCCTTCTGCAGATGTAGCGCAACAGGATCCAGGGGATTATCTTTTGTTCCACCCAGCCTGATAATCGGCTGGGGATAAGCCTTCAATCCCTGAAACATGCTTAAAAAAAGCAAACATATCAGTGCCGTTTTTCTCATTTTAGCTCCCAAATTACAAGCTGTGCGAAGTATCCTCAGCTTTACTTCATTGTCAAGTTATTTATTTTGTAACAGATAATTATCTACATGGGGAGTGGGGGCTGAAGCTTCAGTATAATCGGAATATCGGGATGAAAAACATGGCTGTAATAGGGTTGAGGACTGAATAACCGGAGCGATTAGTATCAAGCGACAAGCTTCTTTTGCCTCCGCTTGTTTGTAAAAGAAAGGCAATATTTGTTCATATGGTATGAAAGCCGTTTCTATTCTTTGCTGAGCCTGTAAGCCCGGTATCTCTTAAGCATGATCGGCTTTCTAAAAGCTCTGGTAAGTAATGATTGCAGAAATCTCAGAGATTAAGCGCTATCCCTTTCAGCCAAGGGGCGAGCATACACTTGAATCCCTCCGGAAGCATCCCGGAAAATCAGGAGATAAGTTCCAATACTTGTTTCCACTCCTTAAGGATATTCTGATAACGGGATTGTATCATTTGGGGTTCCAAGCCGGCAAACTCCCGTTCCAGCCCGGCAATCATTTGGCCCAGGATCTCAAACTGCATGTTCTGGCTGGTGCCCTTCAGAGCATGCAACAAACTTTTAATCTGCCCTTTATCATTTTCTGCAATGGCATTTTCCAGGCTCTCAAATTTCTGCGGGAAACTCTCTATCACCATTTCAACAAGGCTATTTACGGTTGCTTCGTCCCCGCTCAGGTTTTTGAGTAGTTTGCTTTTGTTGAAGCGTTCCAAGGATTTCTCCGGAGTGTTATCTGTTGGCGCAGAAGCATCTGCATCGGAACTCTTTTGGGTTTGATCCAGATATTTCAGCAATACATGCATCAGCTCATTTGCCAGCACCGGTTTGGTAAGAAAATCGTTCATCCCCGCGCTCAGGCATCGGCTTTGTTCTTCTTTCAAAGCGCCGGCGGTTATCGCGACGATCGGCACATCAGAGAATTTCCGGATTTCTGTGCTGGCAGTTACACCATCCATATTTGGCATTTGCACATCCATTAGCACGATATCAGGGCTATTATTCTTAAGTTCTTGAATTGCTTCGATGCCATCTGAAGCCTGCAGGATTTTAGCTTCGGGGATCTGTTGCAGGATCATTTCTTTCAGTAGCACCATGTTCAGGTAATTGTCTTCAGTAATCAGGATTTTGGGGGGGCGGCTAAAAGACAGGGTGGGGTTTGGCATGTTGATTCTCTTGCTGGGGTTAGGGGCTTGGGGTTTACCGGTAGCCGAATTCAGGGAAACAAGCATTTCGTGAAGAGTGTGAGCTTTGATGGGTTTCAGAATCCGGTGGCGTAAGCCGAGCTTTGTACATTCCTGTTGAAGAGTAGAATCTTCAACCTCGTTATGCATCAGGATGATGGGAATTTTACTTTTGAGGTCGGGAATCTGCTCGTAGATCTTTTTTATCAGTTCAATGCCACTCATTCCGGGCATATCATAATCTATCATCAAAAAGTCGTAGTCAGAATCTTGTTTTAGGTGTTTCAGGGCATTTTCGGCATCCTTAAATGGGCTAAACTCACAATGCCAATAATGCAGACATCGGCCCAAGATGTTCAGCCCTGTACTGTTATCATCTACCACCAAGGCGCGCTTCTTGCCGATTTTTTG